>NZ_JBSIUP010000021.1:0-40015 GCF_053654055.1 Ursidibacter sp. B-7004-1
TCCTGATGGCCGTAGTGCTGTGGACCCACCTGACTCCATACCGAACTCAGAAGTGAAACGCAGTAACGCCGATGGTAGTGTGGTGATTCGCCATGTGAGAGTAGGGCACCATCAGGGTATTATATAGAGAGAACCGCAAGTTAGAGATAGCTTGCGGTTTTTTGTTCTTAGTTCTCGACTTTGAAACGGCATAGTAGATAAATTTGTTGCTAATAATTATTTTCTACCATTATTAGTGAGCTGATCTCCAAAATAATGGGAAATGACATTATTTGAATTCGAATTCATTTGACTAAACAATGCTATTTAATAGCAAGTTGTTGATAGATTTGTTTACCTAATGTGTAATCAGTTCAAATTTTAATGGGATCTAATTTATTTTTGAAGGAAAATATTTTATAGCATTTATGATAAAAATATCGCTGAATATTATTCGATGCACTATGTTTCTTTATTTTCGTACTTTGGCAAAATGGACAGTTTTTAGTAACAAATTTGTTTATGACACTCTGATAAACTTAAAAGTCTACCTGTTTACAGAAAGTACCCGAACGAAAGTTCGGGGATAGATGAAGAGAAAAATGACTTATTTTTCTTACCTACTCTTTTTTCTCACTGTTCCTTATTACTCACAATCACCCTCAAGCTATCTAAACGCCAAGTTGCTTGATCAAGCTGTTTCAGTGATTCTGCCTTAATCTGCTCAAGAGCTTGAATTTCATCATTTCGGATATTTTTATTCACTGCTTGTAGTGATGTTAAGCGATGTAATTCTGCACTAAGCGTATGATCTGCATTCTGTTTTGCTTCTGCAATCAAGGCTTGGGCTTTCGGGGTAATTTGCTGTTCTCCAAAGCTAATCAATTTTTCAATTTCACTTCGGGTCATCTTCACAATCTTATTTGCCATTTGACGATTAACAGGTTTCAGCTGTTTCTCTAACCCAGTAAAAGAGACTTGAGCAGCAAGATCATTTCCTTTGCCATCAAGTAATACTCGCACTGGCGTAGGGGGTAAGAAACGTGTTAGCTGTAAGCCTTTTGGAGCTTGTGCTTCAACAATATAAATCGCTTCTAATAACAGTGTCCCTGCTGGTAAATTCTTATTAACCAGTAGTGAGACTGCACTCTTACCAATATCGCCTGAAGTAATTAGATCAATACCGTTACGGATCATCGGGTGATCCCAAGTTAAAAAGAGTACATCTTCTCGCATTAAGGCTAACTCACGATTGAATGTTACAGTGCTTCCATCTTCCGCAAGCCCTGGAAAATCAGGAACAAGCATATGCCCTGTTGGGCTAATCACAATACTTTGCTCACCTAAATCTTCTTGCTCTAATCCGATAACATCAAATAGTTTCAGTGCAAAATTAACTAATTGTGGATTATTATCTTGTTTCGCAATTTCTTGAGCGAGTACTTGGGCATTTTCTCCGCCATTTGAGTTAAGCTCAAGTAAACGATCTCGCCCTTTCTCTAATTCCAATTTTAACTGTTGCTGGCGTTTATGAGTTTGTTCAATGAATTGCTCAAACTCAGGTGAATTTTCAGGCTTAACCAAATAATGTTCTAGTTTTTCACCAAACTCACGAAATAGCGTTGCCCCCATTGGACAGGTTTCTTCAAACGCATTCAACCCTTTGTGATACCAATCCGCCAACACACTTTGAGCGGATTGTTCAAAGCAAGGGACGTGAATTTGAATATCGTATTTCTGCCCGATACGGTCTAAACGCCCAATACTCTGTTCAAGTAAATCAGGATTATCAGGCAGATTAAATAGCACAAGATTTCGTGCAAATTGGAAGTTACGCCCTTCAGAACCAATACTAGAGCTAATTAAGACTTGAGCTCCATCTTCTTGTTGAGCAAAATACGCTGATGCTTTGTCTCGTTCGACAATCGACATTTTTTCGTGGAACACAGCCGAACGAATACCTTCTCTTTCTCGTAATACTTGCTCAAGTTGAATAGCGGTATCAGCGTGTTTACAAATGACTAAAATTTTCTCATTACGATGATTTTTTAAGAATGTAATCAACCATTCAATACGCGGGTCAAACTCAAACCATTTAGCATTAGGGTTCATTCGTTGAAATAGACGTTCTGGGTAAAGCAAATCTTCTTTTTTATTGCCGCCCATCATACCCATTACTTTCAACGCATTCGCATACTGTTTCGGCATTTCAAGGGTAATTTGGTTGAAAAGACGATGTGGGAAACCTTTTACACCTTGACGAGTATTACGGAACAATACTCGGCTAGTTCCGTGACGGTCAATCAGCTCGCTAATCAACTCTTGGCGAACGTCTAAACGCTGCTCTTCACTACATTCAGGTGCATTGATAACTCGTAACATTGGCTCAACGTCTTCTTCGGCAAGTAGTTCGCTAATACTATTCTGTTCTTGCGTACTTAGTGGTTTATCATTCAATAAGGTAGCAACCGCATCTGCCACAGGCTGATACTGTTTTTGTTCCTCAATAAAAGCATTGTAATCATAGAAACGATCTGCATCTAATAACGCTAAGCGAGCAAAGTGGCTCTCTTGCCCTAATTGCTCTGGTGTTGCGGTTAATAATAAAACTGCAGGAATTTGTTTTGCTAATTCTGCGACAAATTGATATGCCATACTTGGGTTCTGCTCATTCCATTCTAGATGATGAGCTTCATCAACAATTAACATATCCCATTGGCTTGCAAGGATCTGTTTTGCTCGTTGTGGACTTTGAGATAACCAGTCAATGGAACAAATAACTAAAGATTCTGTTTCAAACGGATTTTCACTGACATCATTGTCATCATCATCTTTTTTGTTGAAATCTGCACAACGTTCTTCATCAAATAATGAGAAATTCAGACTAAAACGGCGAAGCATCTCTACGAGCCATTGGTGTTGCAAACTTTCAGGCACGAGAACTAACACTCGCTCAACTCGCCCTGAGAAAAGCTGTTGCTGTAAGATCATTCCCGCTTCAATGGTTTTACCTAAACCAACTTCATCGGCAAGTAATACTCGTGGAGCAACACGTTGCCCAACTTCTTTGGCAATGTGTAATTGATGCGGAATTAGACTGGCTCGAATGCCTTGCATTCCACGCAGATGAGATTGAAACTGAGCTTGCTGAAATTGGAAAGCACGATAGCGTAATGCAAAACGATCACTACGATCAATCTGTGCAGAGAAAAGGCGATCTTGCGGTTTACTGAAACTAATTTTATGATCCAACATCATCTCAGGTAAAACGGCATCTTCGCCAGAATCGACTCGCTTGCCTAGATAAATCGCAACACCTTGATTTTCAACTACATCATCAACATCAAGTTGCCAACCTTCAAGGCTTGTAATACGATCCCCTTGCTGAAATTGCACACGAGTTAAGGGTGCCACAGCCACCGCATATACACGTTGTTCGTCCGATGCAGGAAAACTAATGGTTACCGTACGATTATCAACCGCTTGTACCATTCCTAAGCCTAAATTATTCTCTGATTCACTAATCCAACGTTGCCCAACAACAAAACTCATAATATCCTCTTTTTATATTCTTTAAGTGGCTATTTTAACTGATTTTTCTTTTGATAAGCGGTAAGATTTATCGAAACTTTTGCAAATCTCGTGCGACTGTTTAGTTTTATGGCGATTATAAACTTTGATAGAGTTTATAGGCTTGCCCGTCTGACATACTGGCTAAATAATCACAAATAATTCTTGGGCGTTTACTCTCTTCGCTCTGTTTCCAACGTTCTGCTACACTTTTTGGGAGCAAACGAGTTGGGTCGCAACTGAGCATATCAAATAATTCCATTAAAATTCTCTGCCCTTTATATTCCACTCGCTGTGTTTTTACATCGCAAATAACATATTGATAAACAAAGGCTTTCAACACATCTAAAACTTGTTTGACTTCTTTTGGCAAACAGGCATTAAAACGTAGTAATGGCTCATCAAAATCAGCCGTTTCGTGCCATTTTACGTTAGTAACAAAATAATTGACTAATGCTCCAATCACATCTTTTCGCTCATAGCGGTGAGATGAGAATAATTTTTGGCTGATTTCAGGCAAGCGTTTTTGTAGCCATTCCGAATCACATTCAAATAAGGCTTTTTCAGCATAGTGCCACGACTGTGGCGTTACCATTCCCCCAACAATAGCATCTTCCAAATCGTGTACACCATAGGCAATATCATCAGCAAGTTCCATAATGCTACAATCAAGAGATTTATATCGGGTCGTATTTGGTAACTGTGGATTTGAGTTCGGCACAACCGTAGTAAATAAATTGCGATCTAGCTCAGATAACGGGGCAAGCACCCAATCAAAAAAGCGTTGATCATCGTCGAATAATCCTTTGCTCGTTTTTATCTGATGTAAATTGATATAACGACTTTCGGGAATGATTTTAGGAGCTCGTGGAGAAGTTTGAGACAGTAATGCGGGATATTTGATAATACCGAGTAAGGTTCGGCGAGTTAAATTCATTCCTGCATTTTCAGTATAAGGCTCTAATTGTGTCACAATACGGAAAGATTGAGCATTCCCTTCAAATCCGCCCAACTCTCGCATTTTATAATTTAATGCCATTTCACCACCGTGTCCAAAAGGAGGATGCCCAATATCGTGTGCAAAACAGAGCGATTCAATTAAGCTACGAGAAGGAAGTAAAGCGGTTAGATCTTGCCCGAAATTTGTAAATTTTTGCAGGGAACAGACCGCTTGAAATCCTACCTTGTCTTCATTTAATTTAGCTCTCAAGCTACTGCCGATTTGAGCGACCTCAAGGGAGTGAGTTAAACGTGTACGATAAAAATCATCTTCCCCAACAGCGTGAATTTGTGTTTTTGCTTGTAAACAACGAAAGGCTTCGGAGTGTAAAATTCGCCCACGATCTCGCTGAAATGGTGAACGATGATCTTGTTCTCGCTGTTTATCCCCTAAAAAGCGTGCTGTCCAAATGCTATTTTTGATTTGTGTGTCTGTCATTATGCTTCCTTATCGTAATAGATCTACGGCATTTGCCACTTTTAAGCTATAATACGCTCTTTTTATTTCTGTTCAATCATTATCCAAATGGCACTCTTTTACTCTGATAAACCTGCAAAAAAATCCACTAAACCAACCGCTTTACAGCGCTTTGATATTCAAGATTTAGACTATCAAGGCTTAGGTGTCGCAAAGTTAAATGGTAAAACTTGGTTTGTGGAGAACGCCTTGCCGAATGAGCAAGTTGAAGCCACAATTTTGGAAGAAAAACGCCAATATGGGCGAGCCAAAGCGGTACGATTTTTGCAAAAATCTGCAATTAGACAATCGCCAGCTTGCACTATTTACAGCCAGTGTGGCGGTTGCCAGATGCAACATTTGCCCGTAGAACTACAACGAGAAACCAAACAAAAGGCGTTATTTCAACGTTTACAGAAACTACAATCTCAACCTATTCAGCATCACGAAATGCTTATTAGTTCAGCGTTTGGCTATCGCCGCCGAGCTAAATTACATATTAGCTTAATTAAAAATGCACTATCTCTTGGTTTCCGCCAAGCAAATTCTCAAACGGTTATTCCCCTTGAGCATTGCAATGTGTTAGAGCCTGAACTTACACAACTTCTTCCCTATTTACAGCAATGTTTTGCTAACTGGAAACAGAAAAAATTACTCGGGCATATTGAGCTAGTCCGAGCGGATAATGGCATTGCCTTGTTATTGCGTCATCTTGGCAAATTACATATTGATGATGAGCAAGCTCTACGAGATTTTGCAAAGCAACATCATTTATTGTTATTTGTGATGCTAGATAAAGAGCAGATTGAACAGTGGAGTGGCGAACCGCCTTATTATCAAATCAATGGACTATCTCTACGATTTTCTATTCGTGATTTTATTCAAATCAATGCAGCTTTAAATCAACAAATGGTAAATAAAGCGATTGAATGGCTAGCACTTTCTAAGCAAGATCGTGTGTTAGATCTCTTTTGTGGAATGGGCAATTTTACCTTGCCGATGGCAAAATTTGCCCAACAAGTTGTGGGGATTGAAGGCGTTGAACCAATGGTTGAGCAAGCAAGGCAAAATGCCGAACTCAATCAGATTGAAAATGCACAATTTTTCCAAACCGACCTAGATCAACCATTTGTGGATAAACCTTGGGCGAAACAGGCATTTAATAAAGTGTTGCTTGACCCTGCTCGTAACGGAGCATTATTTTCTCTCGACCATCTCTGCCAGCTCTCGCCAGAACGGATTGTGTATGTTTCGTGTAATCCTGCCACCTTAGTGAGAGATGCAGAAAAACTAATCCAACAAGGCTATCGTCTCGAAAAATGTGCAATGATCGATATGTTCCCTCACACAGGGCATTTAGAGTCGATTTCGTTGTTTGTTAAGGGGTAAATACGAAATGAGTTAAGCGGTAGGTTTATTGTCATTTTTTACAAAATTCACTACATAACCTACCGCTTAATACAAATAACGACTAGATATTAGTCGTCCAGATTATTGACAAAGTCTTTTTTCATTCGGACGCACTCAGTGCGCCCCTACAAGAAAAATTATAACTAATTGAAAAATAACAAATTTTATTTTGTTGTGTAGGGGCACACTGCGTGTGTCCATTTATTGAATATAACAAATTAGGGTTTGTCATCAATCTGAACGACTAGATATTAGTCGTCCAAATTTTCTTCATTTTCTTCTAATTCATCAGCCATTGCACTGAGTGCATCACGCGTTAATTGAGCAAGGGCTTTGTAAAAGCCTGTATCAAAGGCTTCTACTTTACCTAAAAATTTACTCAAGCAAGGTAATAAAAAGGTTTCAAAAAGTGTTTGTTGGGCTTCGGTGGAATCAAGGTTATCTTCAATCCAAGATGCTGTCAGCAATAAGAGTGCAATATGGTCTGGGTTAGCCAATTCAGGCATTCCACGCTGTTGGCGAAAAGCAACAAAATCATTTAGGTTTAATCCATAGGCAGAAATTGTTGTAGCAATAGCACCGTTATTTGCAAAAAGATCTTGATAACTCACCGCTAGTTGCGTAGGGTTAGCATCTTTCTCAAGGGTGGTTAGAGCTTGCTCACTTTGACTGTCGGTGGATAACGCCCAGTTGCTACGCAGTCCACCTTGTGCTAACCACGCAAAAGTGCCTGCTAAAATAGGATCAGTCGGTGAACGATAGAAAAGATTACCAAATAAACGGCAAAGTAGAGAAAAATCGTTAATTGTTGTTTGGTTCATTATGTTTAATCAATTGAAATAAAAACGCTATGTTACACGAATCCATAGCAGAAACGAAAAGGAAAATAAGATGAAATATATTGGTGCACACGTTAGTGCTTCTGGCGGTGTGGAAAATGCAGTGTTACGCTCGGTTGAGATTGGGGCAAATGCCTTTGCGTTATTTACGAAAAACCAACGTCAATGGAAAGCCCCGCCACTTAAACAAGAAACGATTGAAAAATTTAAACGTTTTTGTCAAGTGCATCACTTTTCAGCCGATCAAATTTTGCCCCACGATAGTTATTTAATTAACTTAGGTAATCCTGAAGCGGAGAATTTAGCGAAATCTCGTGAAGCCTTTATTGATGAGATGCAACGTTGTGATCAACTCGGTTTAAAATTACTTAATTTTCACCCCGGTAGTCATCTAAATAAGATTTCAGAAAAAGAGTGTTTGGCTCGTATTGCTGAGTCACTCAATATCGCAATAGACACTGTACCCAATGTGGTCGCAGTTCTGGAAAATACCGCAGGGCAAGGCTCAAACTTAGGCTGGCGATTTGAGCATTTGGCAGAAATTATTGAGCAAGTAGAAGATAAATCTCGAGTGGGTGTCTGTTTAGATACTTGTCATTTATTTTCAGCAGGCTATGACATTAGTTCATTAGCAAGTTGTGAGCAAGTCTTTAGTGAATTTTCTGATATTGTAGGTTTTGACTATTTGCGTGGTATGCACATCAATGGCTCTAAAACGCCACTTGCAAGCCGAGTAGATAGACACGATACCTTAAGAGAAGGCACAATTGGTACAGATGTGTTTCAGTTTATTATGCAAGACTCACGTTTCGACCGCATTCCGCTCATTTTAGAAACAATTAAACCCGAAATTTGGGCTGATGAGATAAATTTCTTACGTTCGTTGGAACAAAAGTAAGTTATACTTGTCGGACAAGTGGCTCAGATAATTATCTGAGCCAATTATTTTATAGGGTTTATTTCTTCAATTTTTTAGGAGTGCTTCGCTTTTCTGTTCTGGCGAGACAAATTTATTATGCAAAAATTATTTTTCACACTGACAAAATCAGTTTTCTTTATGATGAGCTTAATGACATTAGCGACTTATTCTTCGCTAGCAAATGCAAGTTTAAGTACTAAAGCAGCAACACCAAGCCAAATTCTCAATCAACAAACTGTGAAAAATAAGGTTTTAGCTAAAGATACGCCAAATCATCACAATATAAGTAACGCTAATAAAGTTCTCTCAACCTATCGCCAATGGGCAGGCACTCGCTACCGCTTAGGTGGCACAACTAAAGCGGGTATTGATTGCTCTGCATTTGTTAGAACAACAATGAGTAGTGCCTTTAATATTCATCTTCCACGTTCGACCGCTGAGCAGAAATATTCTGGCAAATCTATTTCAAAGTCAGATCTAAAAGCAGGTGATTTAGTTTTCTTCCGCAAAAATAACCACGTTGGTGTATATATTGGCGGCGGTAAATTTGTTCACGCAAGTTCTAGCCGAGGAGTTATAACAAGTTCTTTATCTGAAAAATACTGGGCAAAAACTTACACACAATCACGCCGAGTACTTTAAACTCTTCTAGTTTTAAGCCGCATATCTTGTTTGATGATGAGAAGTGCGGTTTCTTATTTGGTGAACCACATTCGTAATTACACCCGCAACCTGAATTTCATTCCAATCTGAAATACGTAAATTAGGTTCAGTCACATCAAGTGAAAATAAGATCTTTTCTTGACCAATTTGATTAAAAAATTGATAAAACTTATATTCACCATTTTTCTCAAGTACAAAAAGATCGTTAATTAAGATCCGTTCACTCTGCTCTACAATTAAAAGATCATCTAATTCAATACCCCACGCAATCAGATTTGGATTTTTAACCTGAATAAAAAAGGTATCTGTTGGCCTACGAATACAAAGTGAATTGAGATCTAATTTGATTGAACGCTGAGTGTTGAAATCACGATATAGTGGTATTGGTTGATAAGATAGCTCTCGTGTTAATGTTCTAAGGTGTGCCATATTTTTCTCCTACTTTTCCTTACAGTCCAACTTTTATGCAAAACAACCAGTAAACTGTTCTTTTATACAGGTTATTTTACTGTTCAAAAAAACAGTGTCAATAAAAAAGATCAATTTTTTTGTAAATTTATACAGTGTTTATAAATAAGATCCAAATAAAAAGCCATAGTCAATTTAATTACTATGGCTTAGATTGATACAAATTATATTATTTTGATAAAAGCAGATTTGCTAAGGTTTTTACGCCAATTCCTGTTGCTCCTGTTGCCCATAAATCACTTGCGGTTTTACGGAAAGTTGCTGCACAGTCAATATGTAACCAATTTTGTTGATAATTTTTCACAAAATAAGATAAGAATGCGGTTGCAGTGCTTGCTCCAGCTGGTACAGGCACAGAGCCTACGTTTGCAATATCTGCAAAGGAAGATGCGGTTTGATTACGATGGAAATCTTCAAACGGTAAACGCCAGAATGGCTCTTTTTCAGATTTTGCCGATTGTAATAAATCTGAAACTAACTGTTCGTCCATTGAGAGTACTGCGTGATAATCATTTCCTACGGCAACTTTTGCCGCCCCTGTTAAAGTAGCACAATCGACAATAAATTGTGGATTTTGTTTATCCGCTTCAATTAAACCATCAGCTAATACTAATCGTCCTTCTGCATCGGTATTAAGCACTTCAACACTCACGCCATTACGATAATGAATAATATCACCAAGCTTAAATGCTCGGCTACTTACCATATTTTCAGCACAGCAGAGATAAAGTTTTACACGCTGATTTAAACCACGAGCAATCGCTAAACCTAAAGCCCCCGTTACTAATGCAGCCCCGCCCATATCTGCTCGCATTGTGGACATTGAATCACTTGGTTTAATACTATATCCGCCCGTATCAAATGTAATTCCCTTACCAACTAAGCAAGCTAATACAGGTGCATCAGGATTTCCTGTCGGGTTAAAATCAAGCTGTAACATCGCTGGCATATTGGCAGAGCCTTTACCAACTGTCCAAATGCCTAAATAACCACGATCTTTTACCGCTTCACGAGAGATGATTTCAAAAGATACTTTACCTTTTCCTGCATATTTATCTGCTTGATGTACGATAAATTCAGCCGCTTTGTGAGCTAATACTTCGGGAGTTAATGTATCGGACGGTTCATTGATTATTTCACGAGTAAAAGTTGAACAAGCTAAACGAGCATCAAATTCAGCCTGATCGCTATTTAATGCAGGAAATGCGATTTCTCCTGTACTTTTTACGCTTACAAAGCCTTGTTGAAACGCCCAGCTTTCTTCCAATCCCCAGCCTTCACCAACTAAAGCAACATTTAAAATACCTTGATTTTTAATTTTACGAGCGGCTTTTTGAATACTGACTAAAGGGTCTTTCTGTAAATGAATAGTCATTCCATTTTGATTTGCTGAAAGTAGAGCATCTTTTCCCCATTGCTCTGCAGCAGGTTGTTGTGATAGTGTGATTTGCATTGCTGACATAATGTGTCCTTATATTATAAAAATGATAAGCGGTCAGTTAGGTAGAAAATTTTGCAAATTTTTAGCACAATCTCACCGCTTAAATAAAAAATAAATTATTGACCACTCCACGCACGCAATACTTTATCACGAGCTTGAGCTTTTTCTTCTGCGGTTGATTTGTAGTTATAGTTGAACACTGCACCTTCCCAATCACCATAGTTTGGATTTGGTAATACAATAAATTTCTTACCAAATAACTGGCGATTTTCAGCAACTAATGCTCGGCGATCTGCATTCGATTTTTTGTAGAAAGCATCACCAAAATCGTTTAAGTTATCACCAATGTAAAGTACGATTTCATAGCCTTGTTTTTCAATCTCTTCAAAACGAGGGGTTTTATTTGATTTATCTTTTTTCAAAAATAGCGTTTGCTCACTTGCTCCCTTAAACCCTAAAGTTTTCATATCATCTAAGGTTCCCGCTTTTTCGCCATCATCTTTACGGTTAGATACATAAAACATTGTACCACCGTGGCTATTTACATAATTGTTGAATTCTACCGCACCTGCAATGGCTTTTGTTTCACGTGCATTTACCCAACGAGTCCAATCTTTGCCATCAAAGGCTTTATTATTTTTAATTTGCCAAGCAGCATAAGCACTGTTGTCCATCATTGTTTCATCTAAATCAACAACAACGGCTTTTTTCTTACCTTTTGCAACTTTGGCTTTGTCAAAAGCAACTTGTGCAGCATTAAATGCTTGGTAAGCAAGTGCTTGGTATTCCCCTGATTCTTGTACCCAGTTTACCCCTAATACTGCGTGTTGTTGTAGTTTTTCTTCACCATTTGGCTGCTGTGTTGCACAGCCTGTTAGTGCAAAAATAGAACAGATTGCGAGGGTAGAAAATTTGATCATTGGCTTCATTGTTGTCTCCTTTTATGTAAAGAAATGTCAAAATCTGAGCTATTATACTGCTAAAATTTGTTAAGAACGAGTAAAGAGATTGATTTTTAGTGAATTTCTATTATCTTACCCTGCCGAAAGTTTATGCAACTTTCAGCATTTTCATAAATGATGTTATTAACTTGAAAGGAAACACAATGTCTTTTTTACTCAAATTTACTCAATTTGTGAGCAAAACCTTTGCCCTTTGGGTGATTGTTTTTGCCTTTATTGCTGCACAATTTCCAGAAACATTTAAAATGTTTGTCCCTTGGATTCCTTATTTACTTGGTATTGTAATGCTAGGAATGGGCTTAACCCTGACATTTAAAGATTTTGCAGAAGTAACACGTAATCCTAAAGCTGTCATTATTGGAGTAATTGCACAATTCGTTGTGATGCCAAGTATTGCCTTCTTACTTGTGAAAATATTCCAACTACCACCAGATCTTGCTATCGGTGTCATTCTAGTTGGAGCTTGCCCTGGTGGCACATCATCAAATGTGATGACTTTTTTAGCGAAAGGAAATACTGCTCTCTCTGTTGCTTGTACAACAATTTCAACCTTACTTGCTCCAGTTTTAACACCAGCAGTGTTTTACCTGTTTGCAAGCCAGTGGTTAGATATTAACGCAAGTGCAATGTTTATTTCTGTGTTACAAATGGTTCTTTTACCTATTTTTATTGGACTAGTCATTCGTGCTATTTTCAAAGAAAAAATTGAGCAGTTTAGCCAAACAATGCCACTAATTTCTGTTGTTGCAATTGTACTGATCGTAACGGCGGTTGTGGCAGTAAGTAAAGATCGTATTATCGAGTCAGGGTTACTTATTTTTGGTGTTGTCGTGCTACATAATGGTTTAGGTTACTTAGTTGGATATGGCGTTGCTCGTCTATTCAAACTTCCACTAGCTGATAGCAAAGCTGTATCTATTGAAGTAGGTATGCAAAATTCTGGTTTAGGTGCTGCATTAGCTGCTATTCACTTTAAAGCTAATCCATTGATTGCTGTGCCAAGTGCTGTATTTAGTTTCTGGCACAATATTTCAGGCCCAATTTTAGCGATGATTTTCAGTGCAATGAAATCGGATAAAAATAACAAATAATCACTACTTCAGATTATTGACAAAGTTTTTTTCATTCGGACGCCACGCTGGCATCCGTTTATTGAATACAACAAATTGAGGTTTGTCATCAGTCTGTACTTAGCAGTTTGTTAATAAAAGAGGTTACATTCGGAAGTATTTGGTGCTTCCGAATGTAAAAACTTTGTCAATAAACTAGTTGGAGTATCAAGACATTTTTTAAACTTAATAAATTACATTCCATAAACAGTTTGATTTTTAATCGTAATTGGATACCTTTGTGTTTAATATTATTACAAGACGTATTGTACAAATTTTATTTGTAATATGGTCAGTCGGAACGCTGACCTTTATTCTCTCTTATCAGCTCTCTGGTGATATGGCATATCGTATCGCAGCTAGCCGTTATGGATATGACCAAACAGACAGTGCCGCTGCAGAAATGGTGCGTGCAGAATTAGGGCTAGACCAACCTTGGTGGCAAAACTATGCAAATTGGCTATTTGACTTATTACAAGGGAATTTAGGTAAATCTCTCGTAACGGGGGATAGTGTTTGGGCTGAAATCCATCATCAATTTGGGCATACTTTAAGCCTTGCGATTGTTGCTTTAATAATGGCGTTGTTGATTGGTCCACCTTTAGGTGTACTTGCTGCTCGTAAACCGAATGGTTTTTTTGACCGCTTGACCCTGATTTTCAGTAGCTTATTTCGCTCTGTACCTGCTTTTATTATTGCTATCGGTTTAATTACTCTCTTTTCTGTAAGTTTAAAATGGTTGCCTTCGGGCGGTTATGGCAGTTGGACACACTTTATTCTACCAGCTTTAACTTTAGCGATTGGGCTAAGTGCTGTTTCTGTACGAGTAACTCGTCAGGCAATGGTACAAGTAAAAAATGCAGATTTCTATCAGTTTGCATTGCTCAAAGGGTTAAGCCAATGGCAAAGTTTTTTCCGCCACGCTCTTCGTAATATTGCGATTCCTGTTATTGCTTATCACAGTGTGCAGTTAGTTTATCTAATTGAAGGTGTGGTTGTGGTGGAAAGTTTATTTGCTTGGCCTGGTAGTGGACACGCTTTAGTTCACGCTATTATTGCGCGTGATATTCCGATGATCCAAGGGACAGCATTAGTAATGGGAGGCTTATTTGTGATATTAAATATGGCAGCTGATTTACTTAGTGCTTGGATAGATCCACGCATTCGTGAGGGAGCAAAATAATGCGTTCATTTTCATTTGCTCAATACTGTGGAGCAACTTTACTCTTACTATTACTTGCTTTTGCGTTTTTGCAACCCTTGTTTTACCCGATGGATATTGGCTTTCAAGACTTAAATAATATTTTGTCTGATCCTGATGAATTTAGCTGGTTTGGCACAGATCATCTTGGACGAGATATGTTTGCACGTTTGGCATCGGCTATTCGTTTATCTTTTAGTTTATCGTTATTTAGTGTTGCCTGTGCCTTATTTGCAGGTGTTTCTCTTGGTATCTTGGCAGGACTGTTTAGCGGTTGGCTGGATAAAATACTTAGTTTCTTATGCGATATGATTATGGCATTACCAGGGCTATTATTGATTTTACTGTTCGCTTCACTTTCCCCAGGTTCTTTTTGGACGCTCTATCTTGGTATTTCATTGGTTATCTGGGTGGAGTTCTTTCGTGTTACCCGTGCGATTACAAGTACGCTTGCCACAAGTCACGAGCTTGAATCTTCACGTTTAATGGGGATGTCTTGGATTTACTGCATCAAACGTCATTTACTCCCCCGTTTACTGCCGATGATTGCGACATTAAGTGCTTTTTCGATTGGTAATGCCATTTTAGCACTTGCCACATTAGGCTTTGTGAGCGTAGGGTTACGCCCACCAACGGCTGAACTCGGTTTAATGATGACGGAGCTTTTCCCTTATTACTATCAAGCCCCTTTAATTTTCTTACAGCCTGTTATTGCGGTCTTTTTATTGGTGTTAAGCCTACAACTTTTATCAGGAAGAATAAAATAATGAGCTTATTAAAAATTGAACATCTCACTGTTAGAACAACGGAACAGCTTGAATTGGTTGAACGAATGAGCTTTGTGCTAAATGCAGGTGAAAATATTACGATATTAGGCGAAACTGGCTCAGGAAAAAGTTTGTTAATTCAAGCGATTATGGGAGCATTGCCCGATGGGTTAATCGCAAGCGGTGAGATTTGGGTGGAAAATTGCAAAATATCAAGCCAATCCTACCGCTTACAACAACTTTGGGGTAAAAGTTTAGTTATGCTCCCCCAAGAGCCAAGACGTTCTCTTGACCCAATTATGCGTATTCGCCAACAACTGTGGGAAAGCTATCACTTTGTAGCGGGTTATATGGATAAGCAAGCCCAACATCAAAGTGAACAATATTTAAGTGATCTAGGCTTAAAAAATGCCGTTAATGCTTACCCACATCAACTCTCAGGCGGAATGGCACAACGAGCCTCTTTTGCGATTGCAACGGCATCGGGCGGAAAAATTTTGCTCGCTGATGAACCAACCAAAGGGCTTGATCCTGCAAGTAAGCAGAATGTTATTCAGCTTTTACAAAAAGCACATCAAAATGGCGGAGCATTACTCACAATTACGCACGATATTGATGTAGCAAGCCAACTGGGTGGCTATATTTTCGTAATGCGAAAAGGAAAACTGGTCGAGCAAGGTCAGGCAGAGCAATTACTTACTGCTCCAAAGCACGAATATACTCGTGCGTTAATTTCTGCCGATCCTAAACATTGGCAATCATTTAATGTGCAAAAAAATGAACAAAAGCGACCGCTTGTTTCAGTAAATAATCTTTCGGTTGCTCGTGGTAAGCGTGAATTATTCCGCAATCTTTCCTTTAATCTTGCACAAGGGGAAATTTTAGGTATTGTCGGACAAAGTGGTATTGGTAAAAGCACGCTTGCAGATGTGTTATGCGGTCTGTTAAAAGTGAAGTCTGGTAAGGTAGAGTGGCATAACTCGCAATATAAAAAGCATCAAGTGCTAAAACTATATCAAGATCCGCCAGAAGCATTTGCACCAAACGTAACGTTACAAACATTATTAGATGATGTTATTCATTATCATCGTTTAGATAGTTCGCAGATCCCGCATTTGTTACAGCAACTTTCGTTATCACCTGAAATTTTACAACGCACCGCTGAAAATGTGTCTGGTGGGGAATTACAACGAGTGGCTATTTTACGAGCGTTACTGCTTGAACCTGTTTTGCTTTTTGCTGATGAAGTAACTTCACGTCTTGATCCTATTACGCAACAAGAAACAATCCAACTTCTGATTGAACAGTGCCGAGCAAGGCAATGTGCATTGATTTTAGTTAGTCACGATCCATACCTGATTGAGAAAAGTTGTGATAAAGTAATAAACCTTGAAGATTACTGCTAAATTGACTGATGTTTAAAGAAAAGCCTATCATTTCAAATCAACACGGTGCATTAGTAATGGCTTTTGTACCGTTTTTATATGGTATTTTTGAAAGCCATTTTATTGTCCAACATATTTTCTTTGGGCTTTCTTGGCTTTTTCTTTATTTTTGTTCTTATCCATTTTTAGCGATTTTTAATCGGAAAAATAATACGAAATATAAAAAATGGGCAATTATTTATGTGGTAATTAGCTTATTATTCGCTATTCCAGTATTCTTTTATAAAATAGCCATTTTGCAATTTTCTCTTTTTATCTTACCGCTTGTTATTATTCAAATTTATTATGCTAAAAAGAAAGATGAGCGTAATTTAATCAATGATATTGCAGGGATTTTAACCTTCGGTATTATTGGTATGGCAAGCTATTATTTGCCAACAGAGCAATATCAATGGTGGATATTACTTCACCCGACACTCTTTTTTATTGCCACTACGCTATATGTAAAAAGCGTTGCAAGGGAGAGAAAAAATCCGTTATATCTGAAATTAAGTCTTTTTTCTCATTTATTATGTGTAGGGATTTATTTGTTATTTAATCAATATTCGATTGCTTTCGCTTATTTTATTGCTTTACTTCGAGCAATTATTGTTCCGAAAAAACAATTAAATATAAAGCAAGTTGGAATATTAGAGTTTGGAGTGGTATTCATCTTTATAATAGTTTTGTATATATCTTAATATTCATTGTATAATGTACGCTCATTATGTGCATTAGGAATAAATATATGTCAACAGAACAAGAACAATTACCCAGCCTCCATCGACTTGAGGCAGAAGTTGCAGCCAAAAATTATGAAATGGCAAGCCGTGAGTTATTAAAAATTTTAGAAAAACTAAACAGTAACTTTGGAGGTATTTCTGGCATTGAATGCAAAGTACCACACCAGTTAGCCAATTTAGAACAAGAAAAAATCGTGCTTTTCTGCACCCGTATGGCTGATGCCATCACTCGCTTATTCAGCGATCCCAAACTTGAGATTTCTGAATCAGGAGCCGTTCGTTTTTTGACACTACAAAGATGGATTTCACTCATTTTTGCAAGCTCCCCTTATGTCAATGCCGATCATATTTTGCAAACCTATAACAAAAACGCCAGCTTGAATGACGGTCTTCGTTTGGATAACTCCAAAGCAGCTTTAATCAAATTTTGTATTCTGTTTTTGCCTGAATCAAATACAGACGTGAATCTAAATGTTATTTGGGAAGCAAATCGTGAATTATGTGCTTCTCTATGCTTTGCTCTACAATCCCCTCGATTTATCGGAACCGAAACGTCATTTAATAAACGTAAGGCGATTTTGCAGTGGTTTCCGTCTAGGTTGGCAGAGTTTAATAGCTTGAGCAACTTGCCAAGTGGTATTTCTCACGATGTATATATGCATTGTAGTTATGATTTGGCAGCCAATAAGCACGATGTGAAAAAATCCTTAAATAAGGTAATTCGTGGTCATTTGCTTGAGGGGGGGTGGACAGATCGTGAGATCACCAAGATCGGAGAACGTAATGGCAAACCTGTGATGGTCGTTTTGCTCGAGCATTTTAATGCTTCACACTCAATTTATCGTACTCACTCAACTTCAATGGTTGCTGCTCGTAAGCATTTTCATTTGATCGGTATGGGGAGCGAGGCTGTTGATCAGGCTGGTAGAGAAGTATTTGATGAATTTCACGTTACCAAAGGGGATAATATTTTTGAGAAACTGGCGTTTATCAGAGATATTTGTAGTCAAAATGAAGCAGCTATTTTTTATATGCCAAGTATTGGTATGGATTTGACCACCATTTTTGCCAGCAATACTAGAATGGCTCCGATTCAAGCGATTGCATTAGGACACCCTGCAACCACGCATTCTGATTTTATTGAGTATGTGGTGGTGGAAGATGATTATGTCGGCTCTGAAGACTGCTTTAGTGAGACATTGATACGCCTACCAAAAGATGCTCTTCCTTATGTACCGTCAGCATCAGCACCTAAAAAAGTGGACTATAAACTGCGTGAAAACCCTGAAGTGGTCAATATCGGTATCGCATCTACCACAATGAAACTAAATCCGCACTTTTTACAGGCCTGTAAAGACATTCGTGATCGTGCTAAAGTCAAAGTACATTTTCATTTTGCATTGGGTCAATCTACAGGCATTACTCACCCTTATGTACAGAAATTTATCCGTACTTATTTGGGTGATGACGCTACAGCACATTCGCACTTACCTTATACGCAATATCTAGAGGTATTGAATAACTGCGATATGATGGTTAATCCATTCCCATTTGGCAATACCAACGGCATCATTGATATGGTAACACTTGGTTTGGTTGGTATCTGTAAGACTGGTCCTGAAGTACACGAGCATATTGATGAGGGCTTGTTTGGTCGCTTAGGTCTGCCAAAATGGTTGGTGGCTGATACGGTAGAAGAATATATTGAACGTGCCGTTCGTTTGGCTGAGAATCACAGCGAGCGTCTTGAATTACGCCGTCATATTATTGAAAACAATGGCTTGAAAAAGCTGTTCACTGGTAATGCCGATCCGATGGGTGAAAGATTCTTGGCGTTGGTGAATGAGTATAGACAGGTACATCAGTTATAAAAGAGGCTCTATGGGCGAAATGAAAACGAATAAAACGGTCGCTGTAGTTACCACAACGATTGGAAGGGACGAGTTGGAGAAATCCATCGTATCTATTCAGCAACAAACTTATCCTTGTCAACACTATGTATTTGTTGATGGCAAGCAGTATTGGGATAAAGTTCAGCATCTTCAAGAAAAATATCCTGATGTTATTTTCACATTTCTACCAATGAATACAGGAGGGAAAAACAACATCGGTAATGGAGCAATTCACGCTATCTTACCTTATTTATTAGAAGAAGATGTTTTTTGTTTCTTAGATGATGATAATTGGCATGATCCAGAACACGTTGAATATTTAGTCAAAATGATTGATAAATATGATTTAGATTATGCTTATTCTTTACGCAGGAATTATGATCGTAACTATAATTATTTGTGTGATGATAATATTACCTCAATAGGTTTTTGGACAATCTCCGTTTCAGTTCCATTTGCAAATGAGAATGTTAAGGGAGAAATGGGTAATAATGAAAGAAGAATTATCGACACTAATAGTTATGCCATTACTCGCAAGATAGCATTTAATTTGTGTCAAGAGTGGTATTCCGGTGTTGCCAATGATCAATCTGTATTTGAAAAGTTGCTAAGGTTAAAAGCTAAAGGGGGTTTTACTGCCAAGCGTACTACTCACTATAAGCTAACGCCAATTTATGATGAAAAGCGTTTTAAAGAGCAAGAAATATATGACATAGTCAAAGCTCAAAATAAAAAAGCGACTGAAGCAGGACATACTTGGCAAACTCCGGCATTATGCATAGAAGGTAGTATCAAGTATCTAAGTGATCAGGATATTTTTGAGTAATACATAAAATGAATGCAAATATCAATATCGTTTTTGCTGCAAACTGGAATTACGCACCGCACGTGCTAACAGCTATTAAATCAGTTTGTTATCACAATAAAGGGGTTAATTTTTATTTATTGCACAGTGACTTTCCTAGAGAATGGGTTCGCAACGTCAATCGGCATTTGGAAAAATATGGCTCCCAACTGCACAGCCTGACTGTGAAAAGCGATTTGTTCAAAGGCTATCCATCGCTCAAACATATTTCATCTGAAAGTTCCTATTACCGCTTTTTAATTTCAGAAGCGGTAAATGCTGACAGAGCCTTATATTTGGATTGTGATCTGGTAGTAACTGGCAACTTACGGGAATTTTATTACAGCGATTTTAATAATAACCTTGCTATCGCTGTACCAGATATATGTTTAGATGCTCTAAATTGGCGTCATCCCTATAATTTGCATTTAGGTAAGTATGTTAATTCAGGAGTATTTTTGGTTGATTGTAAGGCTTGGAGAGAACAGAAAATTCAGGATAAGTTATTTGATACCGCTAATCAGTATGTTTCTAAAGTACCTTATGGAGATCAATGTATCCTAAATATGGTACTAAAAGATAAAATTGGTTTTGCTGATGCGAAGTATAATTATCAAGTTGGTGCATTACGAGAATTAAAATTAAAAGGAGTTGAGCATAAGATGCCAAAACTCCCTGAGACACAATTACCTTATATCATTCACTACACATCAACAGAAAAACCTTGGCTCCGAGATAAGCCTATGATGCATCGGGATAAATATTGGTTCTACCACAATCTTGAGTGGTGCGAAATATCGGAGCGATGGGAAAAATAGTCGCTGATTATCTTTTAATTATTCTTTCTATATATTTCAATGAGCGAATATTCTTAATGTAAATAACTGTAGATATGAAATTATTATGAATGAAATCCAACCAAATAAAACGGTCGCTGTCATCACATCAACTATTGGGCGTGCTGATCTGGTACGAGCCATTGAGAGCGTCCAACAACAAAGTTATCCTTGTAAGCATTATGTATTTGTTGATGGTGAAAAATATCATCAGCGAGCCAAAATGATTTTGGATAAATATCCTGACGTTATTGCTACTTATTTACCGATGAACACAGGAGCTGATGGTTGGACAAATAGTAGTATTAATGCCATTGCTCCTTTTTTGGTGAAAGAAGATATTATTTGCTACTTAGATGATGACAACTGGTATGAACCCAATCACATTGAATCTGGTGTGAAGTTGTTGCAAGATGACTCTTATGATTATGCTTTTTCATTGAGAAATTTATATAATTTGAAAGGTGATTTTTTGGTGGAGGATTCTATTGAATCTATCGGCTGGTATCAGACTGCTTTGCCCGATGTGATCAAACTGAACATCAATGCTTTTGGCGAGTCGCACAAATTGTTCTTTCGCAAGCCAAAATGTGAGGGACATATTGATACCAACTGCTACTTTCTGAAAAAAGATGTGGCGGTTGCCACCAGTAAAAATTGGGTTGCAGGAAAAGATAACGATACTTATGTATGGAATGCTCTTAAAAGCAATCAATATCAAGGTGTCTGTACCAAGGAATTTACAGTAAATTATACTTTAGATGTGCTAAGGTTCTTCAGTGGATATGTCGTAGAAGGTAATTCTAATGACCAAGAATATGAACTTGGTGAGAGGATTGTTAAGTTTTTAAATGATGCTAATTTACGAGAACTTGGCGGTGTATATGAGTGGGATAGGGCATAAAAGTTAAGGAGCTGATTTACTTCAGCTCCTTATTCTATTACACCTTTATCAGCAGATTAGCTTAGTTAGCTTATTGGGGGAATTGGGGTTGAATCCATAGGGGGGGAAATATAAATTTCATTATTTTCTTGCTGAAGCTCAGGTTCTAGTTTTTTCTCTATCTCTAGTTCATTTTGATCACTTTTCTGTTCTTGTTCTTCTGTTTTACTTTCTTCTGTTTTACTTTCTTCGAATTTAGATCTCTCTTGTTCTTGAGATTTATTATCTAATTTCTCAATATCTTTAGCTTGGTTTTCTTGTGCTGTAACATCTGTAGTAACTCTTGGCTCAACTGCTGAGTATTGGTTTTGCTGCTCTTTATTTAATAATTCTTCAGGAATAGGTAACACTGGATTAAGGGCTTCATTCTCATTTGTATCATCTTGTTTTATGTTCTGTGATAATAATTTTTTACCAATTTCTACTCGTGGATCTAGCCATACAGCCACTACAGCATTATTGAAATCTTGGTTAAACTCTTCTGCAATGACCTTATCATTTAATATAAAATATCCTTTATCTTCTAAAGCAATGTAACTTAATCTATCTCCCTCTTTGATATCTGGAAGTATTTTGCGTAAGCGATCAACAACATCATTTTGATTAGATAATGTGATACCTAAATTTGACCAAGAGCGAGCAAGGGAAATAGCAAAATCTCTTCCATCAACAGGCTTATGATATTTTAAGGTTAGCATAATAGGGCGAGTATTTTGCTCATATTGTCCTGTTTCTGAAAATAGAGAGATATTATAGATTTTAAAAGGTCCCCATACATACTCTGCATCTTTAATTTTGATCCATTGTGCCGATGTGGTTGCGGAAAGTAACACACAAAAACTTACAAAAAATCTGATACCACGCATTTGATTGTCTTTCTTTTACCTATAAAAATTTTGCCTATTATAACGTTAAATATATGAAAAACGCATAGGAATATTTTGTGATCTACTTCAAAATTTTTAGATTAAATTACTGAATAAAAATAGGAAAGTGCTACTATCCTGAATACCCATTCATCTATAAAGGAGTCTATTATGTTCCCAGAATTCCGTGATTTAATCACAAAATTGAAAACTGAAGATGCTCACTTTGCTCGCCTTTTTGATAAACATAATGAATTAGATCATAAAATCAAAAATATGGAGGCTAATATTGAGTTAGCAACTCACACAGAAATTGAAGTTCTTAAAAAAGAAAAGCTACACATTAAAGATGAGCTTTATGCTCTTCTAAAAAATAAAGCTAATTTATGATTGCTTAACATTTGAAAATAGAATGTTTCAAATGCCTAGTTTCAACCCACAGATATCTCATCTCTTTTAGGGGTTATCGTTATCTGTGGGGTTAGATCTCTTTGTTGGTTTTATATACAAAAATTTCAATGCTATATTTTAATCATTTGAGAATAGTTCTCTTTTGAATAAATATATTCCTAGCAGTTCTAAACTATATTCTCTTATTATTTTTCATTCTATTATTCATCGGCTATAAATAACGTATTGTTATTTATGGGGGAATGGGTGATGAGTTTTATTCGACCAAAGTTATGGGAAATTCCACAACCAAATGAGCATATCCTGAAAAGTGTAGATCACCAACGAGAGATCTTATTTGAACGACTTCAGCAAATTGCTAACCAGCATAAAAATATCAAATTTGCCAATAGTTTAGCCGTTGAAGATATGGTTATTACTGATGCCATTGTGCAAAGTGGGGTGGATATTGAGATATTCACGTTAGAAACGGGTAAATTGAATAACGAGACCTTAGCTCTGACAGATGAAATCAGACGTTTTTATCCCGATCTCACTTTACAGTTTTATTATCCAGAACGAGAAAGTGCTGAACAATATCAACAAGAATTTGGCAAATATGCTTTTTATGACAGCGTAGAATTACGCCGCAAATGTTGTTTTATCCGAAAAATCGAACCGCTTAATCGTGCATTAAAAGGTGCTGATGCTTGGCTTACTGGGCAACGAAGAGAACAGTCCGTTACTCGAACAGAACTTGAATTTCACGAATATGACACGAGTCGTCAAATGGATAAATACAACCCAATTTTTGATTGGTCAGAACAAGATGTGTGGGCATATATTTTGAAATATGGCATTCCATATAACACCCTATATAAACAAGGCTTCCCTAGTATTGGTTGTGAGCCTTGTACTCGTCCTGTTAAAGCGGAAGAAGATATTCGAGCTGGACGTTGGTGGTGGGAAAATAAAGATAGTAAAGAATGCGGTTTACATAAATAGGGGGAATAGAAATGACGCAACAGTTACAAAATCGCCATTTAGATTGGTTAGAAGCGGAGTCGATTTATATTATTCGAGAAGTTATTGCAGAATGTCAAAATCCTGCATTGCTTTTTTCTGGTGGTAAAGATTCCGTTGTGCTTCTAGCATTGGCTTGTAAAGCATTTAAGTTAGAAGGTCGAGAGTTATCGCTCCCTTTTCCACTTGTCCATATTGATACGGGGCATAATTATCCTGAAGTTATTCAATTTCGAGATGAATTAGTCAAAAAGCTAAACGCTAAATTAGTTGTCGGAAAAGTAGAAGATTCTATTGAAAAAGGTACGGTGGTATTACGTAAAGAAACAGATTCTCGTAATGCGGCACAAGCGGTAACTTTGTTAGAAACTATTGCGGAATACGGCTTTGATGCCTTGATGGGCGGAGCAAGACGTGATGAAGAAAAAGTACGCGCGAAAGAGAGAATTTTCTCTTTCCGTGATGAATTTGGACAATGGGACCCAAAAGCTCAACGACCTGAATTATGGTCGTTATATAACGCTAAATTACATAAAGGCGAAAATATGCGAGTATTCCCTATTTCAAACTGGACGGAACTAGATATTTGGCAATATATTGCCAGAGAAGGTTTAGCTCTCCCACCAATTTATTATGCCCATCAACGAGAAGTTGTGAAACGCAAAGGATTACTTGTCCCTGTTACGCCATTAACACCTAAATTACCGAATGAAGAGAGTGAAGTTTTATCTGTTAGATTTAGAACGGTTGGCGATATTAGCTGTACTTGCCCCGTTGCCAGTGATGCAAAAGATCCACTGGATATTATTAAAGAAACCGCAGTGGCGGAAATTTCAGAACGCAGTGCCACTCGAATGGACGATCAAGTGAGTGAAGCAGCAATGGAACAGCGTAAGAAACAGGGTTATTTTTAATTTGACGGATAATATAAAAGGACGAGTTTATGAGTAATTTAAATCAATATGCACCACTTCGCTTTATTACCGCAGGTAGCGTTGATGATGGAAAAAGTACGTTAATTGGACGTTTATTATACGATAGCAAGGCATTATTAAGTGATCAGTTACTAAGTTTAAATAAATCTAAAAATAATGGTGAAGTGATTGATTTTTCAATTTTAACCGATGGCTTAGAAGCGGAAAGAGAACAAGGTATCACCATTGATGTAGCATACCGCTATTTCTCTACGGCAAAACGCAAATTTATCATCGCAGATACTCCAGGACACGAACAATATACCCGAAATATGGTAACAGGGGCATCAACGGCACACGCCGCTATTATTTTAATTGACGCATCACAGCTTGATTTTACAACTGAACAGTTAGCATTACTACCACAAACAAAACGCCATTCTATTATTCTCAAACAGCTAAATTGCCAACATATTATTGTTGCCATTAACAAAATGGATCTACTTGAGTTTAGCCAAGAAAAATTTGAATGTATTGTCCAGTCTTATCGCCAATTCGCTCAACAAATTGGCTTAGAGCATATTTATTTTGTGCCTGTTTCTGCTTTACAGGGCGATAACATTGTTCATTCCAGTGAAAGAACAACTTGGTATCAAGGTGAGCCACTATTGACTATTTTAGAAAATTTACCAAGTGATGATAATTTATCCGAAGAGTATGCAGATTTCCATTTTCCTGTTCAATTAGTTAGCCGATTAGATAGCGATAAACAAGATGATTTTCGTGGTTATCAAGGTCGAATTGAGGCAGGGAGTATTAAAGTTGGTGATAAGGTCAGAATAGAGCCTGCAGGCTATTATTCTACGATAAAAGAAATTATTAGCCCGAACGGTATTGTTGAGCAAGCTAAAGTAGGGGAGCAAGTTACTCTGCGTTTAAACGATGATATTGATATTTCACGTGGAGATAGTTTTGTTGCAGAGCATTCCACTATTCATACAGCAAAACGTATTCACGCAACAATTTGTTGGTTTGATCAACGTCCGCTGAATACGGCTCGTAAATATTTACTTAAACACACAACCCAAACTGTTTTTGCAAAAGTAAATGAAATTAGCCATATTTTAGATGTACAAACGCTAAGTAAATTTGAAAATGCCGATGTACTAAAATTAAATGATATTGGCGAAGTCAAATTAACCTTACAAAAACCGATAGTTTGTACCCCTTATCAACAAAATATAGCCACTGGCTCTTTTATTTTAATTGATGAAGCAACGTATCATACTGTTGCAGCGGGAATGATTTTAGAGATTGAGTGATAAATAGAGAGCAACAGACAATATATAGAAGAGAAGAAGTACAGAATTTTATCTTCTACTCTTCTATATCTCATTTTTACAATAATTTATCAGTTTGAACCGATATTTTTTAGCAAAGAAACATTCAAATCAGAGTTAGAACCCACGATTCTTACACGTTTACCAGGAACGAAACCATCTTCTTTTTTCTGAACAACAACGATTTCTTTACCATCATCTTTGCGAATAACCATCTCTAATGAAGAAACTTGACTCGCTTTTTCTTCAACTTTACTACCAAGTGCAGCACCTGCAATAGCACCAACAGCAGTTGCAATTGCTTGACCTGTTCCACCACCAATAGTTGAACCAGCAATGCCACCGATAATACCACCACCAATAGAACCTAACACACCTTGATTGTCAGCTTGAATTTTTACTTCACGAACAGAAACAACCGTACCATAGCTAATAGAACGTGCTTCTTTCGCTTGATCGCCACGATAAACATCGCCACTATAAATATCCGTATTAGCACAACCAACTAAAGAAACAGAAGTAAATAGTGCTAAAATAAGTCCAGATTTTTTCATATAAACTCCGAGAAATGTCAGAAATTATTTTCTGAGCAAATTATTGTACTTATATCATAAGGGTGAATTTTAAGACAACAATTATTACGATTAGTTGCATCTTTTAATGTAATTGCAATACTCGGATTAGGTAATCTTTCTCCTAAAACTTTAGGTTGGCTAATTTTATAACAAATTTGAGTCTTTTTGGATAATTCAAACTGTAATTCTATACGCTTAATCCATTGCTCAACTGATTCATTTGCTATAAAAGGAATGACAACTTCTATATGTTCCCAGCCTTCTTCTGGATAAATTTTATCTTTAGGAAAAGGTAGCTCAATAATTGACACCTTCTGCCCACAAAAAATAAGCGGTTCAACTAATTTAATTAAACTAATAGGGCGACCATTTACTTCACTCTCTTTTAATAATGAATTATCCGCCAATAGAAAATCTCGCCACTGTTGTGCTGTTTCTACATTATTCATTCTGACAGCAAGATGATCGATAGAATATTTACTTAAATCTAACCCAATGACTTGAGCAATTTGCTGAATTTTTTGCTCAAATTGACTTATATCACCGAAATAAGCGGTCATTTTTGATAAAAAATTTGCAAAATCGAAGTTTTTAATGGGGTTTTTTAGTATCATTGCACACATTTTTATAGTTTCGTATCAATAGGAATTATCGTGAATATTCAACACATTCTATCGGAAAAAATTAAGCAAGCAATGATTGCGGCAGGGGCAGAGCAAAATGTAGAAGCCTTAGTCCGCCAATCAGGTAAACCACAATTTGGAGATTATCAAGCAAACGGCATTATGGGAGCTGCAAAAAAATTGGGTTGCAACCCAAGAGAGTTTGCTCAAAAAGTACTAGATAATCTCAACCTAGACGGTATTGTCGAAAAACTGGAAATTGCTGGTCCTGGTTTTATCAATATTTTCTTAAATGCTGAATGGTTAGCAAATAACGCAGAACAAGCCTTAAATAGTGAAAAATTAGGTATTCAGCTATCACAAACCCAAACAGTTGTAGTTGATTATTCTTCACCAAATGTAGCCAAAGAGATGCACGTTGGGCATTTACGTTCAACGATCATTGGTGATGGTGTCGTGCGAGCATTAGAGTTTTTAGGAAATAAAGTGATCCGAGCAAACCACGTTGGCGATTGGGGTACACAGTTCGGAATGTTAATTGCCTATCTTGAAAAAATGGAAAACGAGCACGCAAGTGAGATGGAATTAAGCGATCTAGAAGCCTTCTATCGTGCTGCAAAAGAACATTATGATAGTGATGCCGAATTTGCAGAGAAAGCTCGCAACTATGTCGTAAAACTGCAAAGTGGTGATGAGTACTGCCGTACAATGTGGCAAAAACTAGTCAAAATTACAATGGTACAAAATCAGCACAATTATCAACGTCTAAATGTTACGCTTACTGAAAATGATGTAATGGGAGAGAGCCTTTATAACCCAATGCTGCCAGCCATTGTCGCTGATTTACAAGCACAAGGCTTAGCGGTAGAAGACGAAGGTGCATTAGTTGTTTATCTTGATGAATTTAAAAATAAAGATGGCGATCCAATGGGTGTTATCGTACAGAAAAAAGATGGCGGATTTTTATATACCACAACTGACATTGCGGCTGCTAAATATCGTTATGAAACATTAAAAGCAGACAGAGCATTGGTTTTCTCTGATACTCGTCAAAGCCAACATATGCAACAAGCGTGGTTAATTACTCGTAAAGCAGGCTATGTGCCTGATAGCTTTAGTCTTGAACATCACAATTTCGGAATGATGTTAGGTAAAGATGGAAAACCATTCAAAACCCGTACAGGTGGAACGGTAAAATTAGCCGATTTACTCGATGAAGCCGTAGAGCGTGCAGAAAAACTGATTGCAGAAAAAAATCCAAATCTTACCGCTTGTGAAAAGCAAGCTGTGGTAGAAGCAGTGGCAATCGGAGCTGTTAAATACTCTGATTTATCTAAAAACCGTACAACTGATTATGTGTTTGATTGGGATAATATGTTGAGCTTTGAGGGCAATACTGCACCTTATATGCAATATGCCTACACCCGTATTCGTTCTATTTTCAGCAAAGCGGGGATAGATCCAACACAATTATCAGGCAAAATTCTCTTAAATGAAGAGAAAGAACGAACATTAGCACTGAAATTATTACAATTCGAAGAAGCGGTAACGACGGTTGCCAAAGAAGGAACACCACACGTTCTTTGCCAGTATCTTTATGAATTAGCAGGAATTTTCTCAAGTTTCTACGAAGCTTGCCCAATTCTTAATGCAGAAGAAAGTATTAAACAAAGTCGTTTAAAACTCGCAAGTCTAACGGCTGATACCCTAAAACAAGGTTTGGATTTATTAGGTATCAAAACTGTTGAGAAAATGTAATTTAGTCTGTTAGATAACGTCATCAACAGAATTAAATGATTTATCTTTGGGCGGAATTATCCGCCCAAGTTATAGGGAGAAAAAGAATGATCATTGTTACCGCAGGCCACGTTGATCACGGTAAAACATCGTTACTACACGCACTGACAGGAACACATACCGCTCACTTGCCCGAAGAGAAAAAACGGGGACTGACCATTGATTTAGGTTATGCTTATCTACCGATTGAAAATGATATTTTGGGCTTTATTGATGTACCTGGGCATCAAAAATTTCTCTCGAATATGTTGGCGGGGCTTGGTGGTATTCAGCACGCATTGTTAGTTGTATCAGCGGAAGAAGGTATCAAACCACAAACAATTGAACATCTAGGCATTTTAAAATTACTTAATTTTTCTCATATTATGGTTGTGATTACTAAAGCTGACCGCAGTAATAATGAGCAAATTCAATCCTTAATAACCCAGTTAAAACAACAATTTGATTTATCATCTGCCACATTCTTTATTACTTCAGCTCAAACAGAGCTGGGTATCGCTGAACTAAAAGCATATTTAATTAGCCTTAACCATACTCACTCTAAGGTAAATCAACCTTTCCGCTATGCTATCGATCGTGTTTTTCACGTTAAAGGAGCTGGGCTTGTGGTAACAGGTACGGCAATTGCGGGTAAAGTCAAAATCGGCGATGAAATATATCTCTCAAATGGACTAAAAGTTAGGGTAAGAAAAATTCACGCCCAAAATAATGAATCCTCTGAAGGGATTGCAGGGCAGCGTTTAGCACTAAATATAACCAATGTTGAGAAAGAACAAATTCAACGTGGTGACTGGCTAACACAATTAGCCCCAACGCAAGCCAGCCAACGTATTACCATTCAATTAACTGCCGATCAAAGCATTAAAGAAAACCGTATTATCCATCTCTACCACTACGCCAGCCATATTACCGCTAAACTTAATCTACTCGATGCCACACAAGCGGTGAGAAATGGTAATTATTTTGCAGAAATTATCTGTGATACAGCACTGCATTTTGCTACTGGAGATAAATTAATTATCCGCAATGGCGATGATAGCCAAACAATTGCTGGCGGTGTGGTACTCGAAATTCATTCGCCTAAACGTCATAAACGTAGCGATGCCCGTTTAGCTTATTTAAAGCTGTTATCACAAGCTAATCAATTAGATTCACGCCTTGTACTTTATACGCAACATCGAGCCGTTGATTTATCGCAGTTACTCTGGCAGGAACAAATTTTCCTTGAAGACATAACCACATTAGGTTATCAACAACATAACAAATGGTTATTTAATCACGCATTTAAGCAGCGGGTTCAACAAAACATTATTGATAAATTACGCGAATACCATCAACAACATAATGATCAACTGGGGGTAACAAAAGCACGTTTACATCGTATCGCTGCTTTAGATCAGCCTGAAGATCTTATTTATCATTTTATTGATGAATTACTCACAGAGCAAAAATTATCGCAAACACGCGGTTGGATCCACACACCAGATCATCGTATTGAGTTTAATGACACCGAATTGCAAATTTGGGCAGAAATCAGACCGCTTTTTGAACGAACCAATCAAGCATTATGGGTACGAGATATCGCAAGTGAACTTTCAATAGATGAAAATGAAATGCGTAACTTGCTCTACAAAGCAGGAAAATTAGGTTATTTAGTCCCAATAGTCAAAGATCGCTTTTTACTGCACGAACAAATTAGCCAATTTGCTCAACTTATCAAGCAGTTTATTCAACAAAATGGCGAGATTTCCGTTAATCAGCTACGAGATGAAATTCAATATGGACGCAAATTAACAGTTCAATTGATTGAATACTTTGATCGTTCAGGTTTTTTAAGACGCAAAGGAAACGTCCATTTACTTCGAGATAAGGAGACTTATTAAATCTGCGTTGTAAATATAATTTAAATATAATAAATTTAGGGTTTGTCATCAGTCTGAAAGATAATTTAGTCTATTTTTTAAGAGCTACTATGAATTTACTTGACGTTCAACATCTCAGTAAACGTTTTACCGATCGCATTGGCCTTTTCCGTAAACAAGATTTCTATGCAATCAAAGACGTAACATTCTCTTTAGATCATCAAGAAACGTTAGCTATTATAGGAGCCAATGGAGCAGGGAAATCAACATTAGCCAAAATGTTAGTTGGAATAACAGAACCGACCTCAGGAACCATTTTCTTTAAAGGGAAGGAGCTGCAATTCGGCGATAATACCTTTAGACCAAAAAAAATCAGAATGATTTTTCAAGATCCAAATGATGCTTTTGATCCTAATTATAATATTGGTCAAATTCTTGATACTCCACTTCGTCTAGCAACAAATTTATCTGAAGAACAACGTAATGAACGTATCTTCCGCACACTGAAATTAGTTGGAATGTACCCAGAGCATGCACTAATTCACATTAAGGAAACATCAAGTAGTCAGCGACATCGAGTTGCTCTAGCAAGAGCATTAATCCTAAATCCTGAAATTATTGTTTTTGACGATAGCCTCAGTGCTTTAGATTTCTCAGTTAAAAGCCAGCTAACTAATTTAATGCTCACATTACAAGCTAGATTAGGTTTATCTTATATTTATATCGGACAAAATTTAGGGCTGATTAAACATATCGCAGACAAACTCATTGTGATGGATAATGGTGAAATAGTTGAATATGGATACACTAAAAATATTTTACTTAGCCCGCAGCACCCAATAACAATAAGATTAGTGGAAAACCATTTTGGGGGAATAGTACAATATGCTTAAAATTCAATTAAAACACTGTTTTTTACGCAAAATAGATTCAACAAGCGCTAAGATCCCAAAAAAGTTTTACAAATCTATTTACTGTTTAAATAAACAGTTGTACTATATATCCATACAGTTATTCTTGTATGGGTATTCTTATGCTAACACAACTTGCTATCAATAATTTTGCGATTGTTCGTCACTTAACCCTTGAATTAAATGAAGGGATGTCTGTTATTACTGGTGAAACAGGGGCAGGGAAATCAATTGGTATTGATGCCCTTGGGCTTTGTTTAGGTTATCGTTCTGAAAGTAGTATGATCCGTAACGGGGCAGATAAAGCCGATATTACTGCTACTTTCTCAATGCAAACCAATAGCCCTGCTTATCTTTGGCTTAAAGAACACGAATTACTTGATGAAGATAACCCACACGAATGTATTTTACGTCGAATGATTAACCTTGAAGGACGTTCTAAAGCCTTTGTTAATAATCGCCCAATTCCCGTTTCACAATTACGAGAATTAGGGCAATATTTGATCCATTTGAATGGGCAACACGCCCCACAATTACTGCTCAAAAATGAGTATCAGCTTGAATTGGTTGATAATTATGCGGAAACACATTTGCTACTGGCACAAATGGCTGAGCAATATCAGATTTGGCGAAAATTACATAAACAGGTGAAAAATTTTCATCAACAGTGCCAAGAAAACGAAGCTCGTAAACAGTTATTACAGTATCAAGTTGATGAGCTTGATGAATTCGCGATTAAAGAAGGTGAATTTGAACAGCTTGAAGAAGATCAAGCCCGTTTAGCAAATTCCGAGCAATTAACTGAATTATCCCAATCTGTTCTCAATCATTTAAGTGAAAGCGAAGTAAATATAGACAGTATGTTATATCGAGCTATTCGTGATTTAGAAGAGTTAGCTGATATTGACGCTCAATATCAATCGGCATTAGAAATGTTGAATGAAGCACTTATTCAAGTGCAAGAAGCGAGTTCAGAAATTAGTCATTTAGCGAATAATATTGAACAAGATCCTGAATTGTTAAGCGAATTAGATAGCCGTATTGGTAAAACAATGCAACTTGCCCGTAAACACCAAGTTGCAAGCCAAGAGTTATGGAAACATCATCAACATTTACAGCAAGAATTACAACATCTACTGGATTTTGAAGAGAACGAAGAACAGCTAATTATAGATGAACAGCAGGCGTATCAACAATGTGTTGAATTGGCTGAAAAAATTTATCAAAAACGTGTTGAAGCAGGTCAAAAATTATCTGCACAGGTTACTCAACAAATTAAGCAATTAGCAATGGAAAACGGCGAATTTTTCATTGATATTCAGCATAATTTAGATAAGTTATCACCAAATGGGGCTGATAGTGTTGAATTTAATCTACGCAGTAATTTAGGACAGAACGCTCAGCCATTGGCAAAAATTGCATCAGGTGGTGAGCTATCACGAATTTCTTTAGCAGTGCAAGTGCTAACTGCGAATAAACTTTCTACTCCAACCATTATTTTTGATGAAGTTGATGTAGGAATTAGTGGACCAACCGCAACAGTTGTTGGGCGATTGTTGCGTCAATTAGGTAAAAAATGCCAAGTATTATGTGTAACCCATTTACCACAGGTTGCAAGCCACGGAAATCACCATTTCAATGTACAAAAATATGTTGAAAATAATCAAACTGAAACGCAGATGAGCTTATTAACTGCAAAAGAACGAGTAAACGCACTTGCAAGGTTATTAGGCGGTAGCAAAATCACTGATGCAGTGTTAGCGAATGCTCAAGAAATGTTAGATTTGGCGGAAAGTGATTAGTCGCTTAAAATAAGTGGTCTGTTTTCTCTTATTTTTTGCAAAGGCACAATGAATGCAGCTCGCAACATTTTCTACCACTGAACAGGAATTATTACAGAAAGCCCAATGGATTGCAGGTTTTACATTAGGTGAGATCGCTCAACAACTTAATATGCCCGTACCAGCCGATCTGACTCGTGATAAAGGCTGGGTGGGGATTTTAATTGAAACCGCATTAGGTGCTAAAGCAGGGAGTAAACCTGAGCAAGACTTTGCTCATTTAGGCATTGAGCTAAAGACAATCCCAGTGAATGCAAAAGGAATGCCATTAGAAACTACCTTTGTTAGCCTTGCCCCCTTAACGCAAAACAGCGGAATTACTTGGCAAACATCTCACGTTAAACATAAATTACAACGTGTTTTATGGGTTCCAGTAGAAGGTGAACGCTCTATTCCACTTGCTCAACGACATATTGGAATGCCGATATTGTGGTCGCCAAGCCCAAAGGAAGAGCAGCAATTACAGCAAGATTGGGAAGAATTAATGGAGCTGATCGTTTTAGGGCGATTAAACGAAATCAATGCGACTTTAGGTGAAGTATTACAGCTACGTCCTAAAGGTAAGAATCGCCAAGCTCTAACTAATGCGGTTAATCAAAAAGGCGAACCAATTCAATCACTTCCTTTAGGTTTTTATTTACGCAAGAACTTTACGGCAGAAATTTTACAAAAATTTTTACATTCGGCTCTTTAATTTTTAAACCGCTCTCTATATGATGTGCAGTTTTTACGATATTGATTCGTCAATATCAATATTTATTTCCACTTAATTGAAAGGATCTTATATGTTTGATTGGGTTGCAAACCCTGAAGCGTGGGTTGCATTATTTACACTAACTGCTTTAGAAATTGTACTAGGTATTGATAACATTATTTTCATCAGTATTTTAGTTTCTCGTTTGCCTGAAAAACAGCGTCAATCTGCCCGTATTATTGGTTTAGGGCTTGCGATGGCAACACGAATTTTATTACTACTTTCACTCTCTTGGATGATGAAGTTAGTCGATCCTTTATTCTCAATTATGGATAAAGCCATTACGGGGCGTGATTTAATTTTAATTCTAGGGGGCTTGTTCCTAATTGTAAAAAGTGCAATGGAATTAAAAGAAGCAATCAGTGGCGAAGCCCACGATGAAAACGGTAATAGCATTAAAAAAGCAAGCTATTTTATGATCTTAGTACAGATTGCAATTTTAGATATTGTATTCTCATTGGATTCAGTAATTACCGCTGTGGGTATGGCAGACGATGTACCTGTAATGGTTATTGCAATTATGATTGCCGTTGGAGTAATGATGTTTGCTGCTAAACCGATAGGTGATTTTGTTGATAACAACCCAACTATCAAAAACCTTGCTCTTGCTTTCTTAATCTTAATTGGTGTGGCGTTAGTCGGCGAAGGATTTAATATTCATATTCCTAAATCCGCTATTTACACGGCAATGGGTTTCTCAGTCATCGTTGAATTACTCAATATAAAAATGCGTAGTAATCAACGCAAACACCAACAAAATCACATCGAATAATTGAGAAAATCAGGATAAAATGCCCTTCGTCGTAAGGGCGTTTTTATTGAAAGAAAGAGAGGGAAAATTTTATGTTGTTAATGGATTTGGTTGGGCAAACACTCACTGTGGAAGAACAAGAAATGCTAGAGCATCCACTTGTTTCGGGGCTTATTTTATTTACTCGCAACTTTCACGATAGAGAACAAATTCAAGAACTGATCAGATCTATTCGTCAAAAAGTGAAAAAGCCATTATTGATCACGGTTGATCAGGAAGGCGGACGGGTACAACGTTTCCGTCAAGGTTTTACGCAATTACCTGCAATGCAATCTTTTCAACAATTATTACCAACTCTTGCAGAGCAAACTTATTTAGCTAAAGAGGCTGGCTGGCTAATGTCAGCAGAAATGTTTGCCTTGGATATTGATTTGAGCTTTGCGCCTGTTTTAGATTTAGGACATTGTTGCAAAGCCATTGGCGATCGCTCATTTGGTAGCGATGCAACTGCCATTTTACCTGTGGCAGAGGCTTTTATTGACGGAATGCGAGAAACAGGAATGGCAACCACTGGTAAACATTTCCCAGGGCACGGACACGTTTTAGCGGATTCTCACTTAGAAACACCTTTTGATAATCGCCCACAAGAACGTATTTTTTCTCACGATATTCAACCGTTCAAACAACTAATTAGTAAACAAAAATTATCGGCAATAATGCCTGCACACGTTATTTATACCGAGTGCGATAGCCAACCTGCTAGTGGCTCAAGTTATTGGCTTAAAAATGTATTACGCCAACAGCTTGGTTTTAATGGTGTGATTTTTTCCGATGATTTAGGAATGAAAGGGGCTGGGTTTATGGGGAACTATGTTGAGCGAAGTGAGAAAGCCTTAAACGCAGGTTGCGACTTATTATTACTCTGCAACGAACCTGATGGTGTGGTGCAAGTCTTGGATAATTTGAAGTATCAACCCACGCAAGCACAAAAAGAACGCCACCTAAGTTTAATGAAGCGTAAGCATATTGAGTGGCGAGAGTTAGAAAAAAGCCCTCGTTGGCAGCAATCTCATCAAGCATTAAGTGCGTTACAAGAACAATGGTTAGAATGGAAAGCAAAGAATGGCTAACCTGTTGAATTGCCTGCATTTTTCTCAGAGACATTGTACTTCGTGTCAATGGCTTGATAAAGCCTACCCACAACAGCTTGCAGAAAAATCGGCAGAGCTTAAGCGGTTACTTTCGCCTTTTATTTTGCAACAGACACAGTGGCTACCCGAAGTTCACTCTTCCCTTTCGGCTTTTCGGAATAAAGCTAAAATGGTGGTTTCAGGCAGTGTTGAACGCCCTATTTTAGGTATTCTAAATGATGAGCAGGGGGTTGATTTAACCGACTGCTCACTTTATCCCACAAGGTTTCATTCACTTTTCCCTATTCTAAAACAATTTATTGGGCGAGCTGGGCTTGTCCCTTATAACGTAGCTAAAAAGAAAGGGGAACTAAAGTATATTTTACTGACAGAAAGCCAATATAACCACGCTATAATGGTGCGTTTTGTGTTACGCAGTGAAACCAAATTAGCCCTTATTCAACGTGAGTTTCCTGCCTTTTTAGCACAGTTACCGCCAGAATCCGTAGTAACTTTAAACATTCAACCACAGCATTCTGCAGTACTGGAAGGCGAGAAAGAAATTTTTCTGACGGAGCAACAAGTACTGACCGAATATTTTAACGGTGTTCCACTTTTTATTCGTCCACAAGGTTTCTTTCAAACAAATCCAAGTGTGGCGAGTCAGCTCTATGCAACGGCACAACGTTGGAGTGAGGAGTTACCTATTCAGCATCTTTGGGATCTTTTCTGTGGTGTCGGTGGGTTTGGTTTACATTGTGCATCGGCATTGCAAGCGAAAAATACAACAGTTTCTTTAACAGGGATTGAAATTTCGCCCTCTGCGATTGCTAGTGCAACAAAATCGGCTCATCAGCTTGGTTTAGATAATGTTAAGTTTGCTTCTCTGGATTCTGCTCACTTTGCATTAAATGAACAAGGTTCAGTACCTGATTTGGTCATTGTCAATCCGCCACGACGTGGTATTGGCAACGCATTAGCGGAGTTTCTAAACAAATTAGGAGCACCTTATTTAATTTATTCAAGCTGTAATGCTCACTCAATGGCAAAAGATTTTGGGAGCTTATCTAATTATACTCTCGAAAAAGTCCAACTTTTCGATATGTTCCCCCATACCTCACACTATGAAGTGCTGACTTTTTTAAAACGAATCGCTTAAGCAACCGCTCCTCTGGTGGTGCGAGAATCTTACTCATACCAACATCATTACCAGATTTACCAAATGTATCGCAAATTAACACTTGTATTTAGCTTGGTTCAGAGAAGCTACCGCTTTTTCTTCTATTCATATTTTAGTTTTGATACACTCAATTAAAATCATTTAGTATTGATAACTTTTAGGAGTATTTATGGCAATTTTTAGGTTTTTGAATAAAACTTGGGGAAATCTAAAATATGCAGTTGCACAACACCCTATCGAGATTTTACTTACCACTATTTTTGCAGTACCACTTTTGTTTATTGATATACTATATCATCTGCAACACCGTGCTTATTGGATATTTACACCAGTCTTTTTAATTGTAGTGTATTTATTTCACCAAACTAAATGGTATAAATTTTCGTGGTTAGTACCAGCACTGAGTTGTGTGATATTGTGGTATTTTAACGATAATGCAGAAATTTATCTTACTAGCCCGAAATTTTGGGGGTTAAATTGTATTATGATAATTATTCTGTTCAGTATGCCATTTCAACGAGAAAATCAGTCTTATATATCCGATGCACTCAGTACAGTATTTAATGTTTTGTTCGCTTCCCTAACAGGTTGGCTGATTAGCGGTATTATATTTGCTGTGATGGAAAGTATTGAAATACTATTTGGCTCAACTATTGACGGGGAATTACAGAGCCGAATTGTAATTTTCAGTTGTTATTTCTTTATACCACTGTTCTTTTTAGCCTACCAACAACGCCAATCAAATAAATTAACTTTAGAGCGCTGGTTAGATATTTTGTTGAGCTTTGTGGCAGCTCCCGCATTAATGTTATTTACAGTAATTCTGTATGTTTATGTGGTGAAGATTATTATGGATGGCGAGTTACCACAAGGTATGGTAGCTAATATTGTCTTACCTTATGTCACAATAGGACTTGCGATATATTGTTTACGAACTATCAGTGAAAAGCCACGCTGGAATACTTTTTTCCATTGGTATCCTTATTTAGTCATTATACCCTTCGTATTGTTGTGGTTTGCAATAAAAAGCCGTATTTCTGCTTATGCTTGGACAGAAGATCGCATTTATTTAGTGGCTTTAGCAAGTGTACTTTCAATCTGCTATATCATTGTTATGTTACCTAAATTACGTCAATATCGTAATTTAGCACTGATTATAATCGTTGCAATTTTCACTATGACTTTTGTGTTAAACCCAAAACAAATTGCTTATGATTCACAAGTCACTCGTTTTGAGAAAGCCTTGGAAAGACTAAATGTACTTCAGAATGGCAAAATTCGCTCCGATTTTAATGTGAAAAAGGATTTGAGTAAGATCCCTGAATCACAAGTAAAAGATTGGCAAATGATTAGAGAACTTGCTGGATATTTATTTTACAATTTAGAGCGTCCATTAGAAATGGATCAAAATTGGAGTGCAGAAACTATTTTTTCAACTAAATATGGACCACAATTCAGCGAATTAAGAAGAATTTATATTTATAGTGATGGACGTATCACACTAGATGACGAAATGATTAGTAATGAAATAGTTTCTAGCATAGTTTATAAACGAGAAACAAACCTAGATATCAATATAAATGACTTTAAACGCCTTGTGTACTGGGAGGAATTTATTAACCGAAATGAGAATTTCTGGGATCAATCTAGCCCCTATAAATCTCTTCCATTCTGTTTAGTCACTGATGAAGAAAGTTGCTGGGATTTAGATGAGATGATTAGAGAGGTGTTCAGCAAACATAAACTTGATCCAATGGTTCGACATTCGCGTGATATCTTAGAACCATTGAATGCTGACTTACTGAATTTTACCGACAAAAATGGCAATAAACTACTTTTGGGTGATATCAGAATTGTATTTCTTGAAGGGCAAGGATATGTATTAAGTAATATGAGCAGAGTAATGGTGTTGATGAAATAAGGTGTAATGGACAAAATAGTTGCTAATAATTATTTTTTATTTTGTTAGCAACTCTTTTTATTTAAAAAATCTTGTATAAACAATACCTTACGCTTTTTGCTTAATCCATTGTGATTATTTAATTTTCGTTTTAGTTCACTGAATAATCCTTCTAACCTATTTGTCGTTTTTTCTATATTTAACTCAGGGTGCTTTTCGAAGGTAAATAAATATTTTTCATAATATTTCAAGCTAGATAAAGCACTTCTTAATCCTTTATGCTTATAAGGAAAATAGCCTTTCTCATTGCATTTATCTGACCGTTCATTTAAATAATCTTGATGAGTTAAATACCACTGATGTAAATGACGATAAAAATCATTTTTTATGCTTTCTTTCAGGGTTTTAACAATAATTTTAAGTGTTTTTCCTGCCGCTGATTTATGCTTTTTTCTGAGCTTTCTCATCACCATTGCCACAAGATGAAAATGGCACATCTGTGTCGGGGTATCGAATAAATCTCTAAGCAACCCACGACGACCATCGCAGGTAATTGATTGAATAATATAGCCTTTTTCTCTTAATCTATTTAATGCAACGTGGTAATACTCATCTCGTTCAGTTTTGACTAGTTGATGATAAATAACCTTTTCGCTCACGCTATCCATTATGACCAAAATACCAAACTCTCG
>NZ_JBSIUP010000022.1:0-39348 GCF_053654055.1 Ursidibacter sp. B-7004-1
ATACTTGTTAAAACCCTCAAAGAAAGCACAAAAAATAAATTTTATCGCCATTTACACCTATGGTATTTAACTCACCAAGACTATTTAAATGAACGGTCAGATAAATGCAATGAGAAAGGTTATTTTCCTTATAAACATAAAGGATTAAGAAGTGCTTTATCTAGCCTAAAATATTATGAAAAATATTTATTTACCTTCGAAAAGTACCCTGAATTAAATATAGAAAAAACGACAAATAGGTTAGAAGGATTATTCAGTGAACTAAAACGAAAATTAAATAATCACAACGGATTAAGCAAAAAGCGTAAGGTATTGTTTATACAAGATTTTTTAAATAAAAAGAGTTGCTAACAACATAAGAAAAATATTATTAGCAACCACTTTGTCCACTTGAACGTGTAATGGGTAAATCAGCAACCATTTTGTCCATTACACCATTTTTGAGCTGTCTCTCTCCCACAAGTGGGAGAGAGTTTTTTCAATTTTGTGCAACTGCTACATAATACCGAAAATAATATTGTAGGACGCTCACTTATGATCTGCACCCCAAAAGTTGGACTAAACAACTAACTCATTAAGGTGCAGATTTTTCTGCTGTATTTTTCATATTCGCCACATATCATTTAACGCAAATGCAAGTGTACCGCAATTGATTGGTGATAATTTATTATGTAGTAGTTGCATGATTTATTGTAATTGATGAAATAGAGTAAGCACAAAAGCCGAATACCATTTAATTACCTAATTTTGATTCAGCGTTAAAACCATTTTTACGCTACAATAATACCATTCAAAAAAATAACATTTTTATTATCAACGATGAAAAAACTCAACATTATCTTTGCAGGCACACCTGATTTTGCTGCAACACATTTACAAGCACTACTAAATTCACAACATAACGTTATTGCTGTTTATACTCAGCCAGATAAGCCCGCAGGACGTGGAAAAAAATTGCAAGCAAGCCCTGTAAAACAGTTGGCTGAACAGCATAATATTCCTGTCTATCAACCTAAATCTTTGCGTAAAGAAGAGGCTCAAGCAGAACTACAAGCACTCAATGCTGATGTAATGGTTGTAGTAGCTTACGGGCTTATTTTACCTGAAGCAGTACTCAATGCTCCTAAATACGGTTGTTTAAACGTTCACGGTTCATTACTTCCACGTTGGCGTGGTGCAGCTCCAATTCAGCGTGCTATTTGGGCAGGCGATAATGAAACAGGTATTACTATTATGCAAATGGATATCGGGCTGGATACTGGTGATATGCTCTATAAAGTAGTAACCCCTATTACACCAATAGAAACGTCTGCAACACTTTACGCCAAGCTTGCCGAATTAGCTCCGCCTGCGTTAATTGAAGTATTAAATGGCTTAGAAAATAGTCAGTTTAGCCCAGAAAAACAACAAGATGAATTAGCAAACTATGCGGAAAAATTAACAAAAGAAGAAGCAAAACTAGACTGGAATCTTACCGCTTGTCAGTTAGAGCGTAATATTCGAGCTTTCAACCCCGCACCTATTGCTTATTTGACATTAGTGCGAGAAGGCGTGGAAGAACGCATTAAAATTTATCAAGCAAACGTACTTCCACATCAAGCTAAAACAGCAGGAACGATTTTAGCTGTTGATAAAAATGGAATTCAAATTGCCACTCAAGAGGGTGTATTAAATATAACCCAACTACAACCCTCGGGCAAAAAGCCAATGTCCATTCAAGACTTTTTAAACGGGCGGAGTGATTGGTTTACTGTTGGAGAGTTACTGGAATAAGTACTCCTTAATTTAACAAATTATTATTAAAAATTAGCAATTCTAAATAACCATAAAAAAATTATAGAAATATTGTAAAATTCTGCTAAGATCAGATCGTCAATAAACATAAAGGAGACAAATAAAATGTTTAAACGAACTGCTCTTAGCATTGCTTTATTAAGTGTTACTGCAACTACAAATGCTGATGTCCTTACCACAATAAAACCTTTAGGTTTCATTGCTAGTGCAATTACAGACGGGGTAACTGAAACAAAAGTTCTACTTCCTACCAGTGCCTCTCCACACGATTACAGCCTAAAACCTTCAGATATTGAAAAATTGAAATCTGCAAATCTAGTAGTATGGGTTGGTGAAGAAATGGAATCTTTCTTAGAAAAAAGTATAGATAACTTAGCTAAAGAAAAAGTGCTCACACTAGAAGATGTGGAAGAAATCAAACACATTGTAGAACACGCTAAAGAAGACAAAGAAGAGCATCACAACCACGAACATAAACATGAGCATAGTCACACTCATAAACATGAACACAATCACGCTCACGGACACGATCACCACCACAATCACGATAAAGATTGGCATATTTGGCTCTCACCAGAAGCAAGTGAGAAAATTGCAGAACAGATTGCAATGCGCTTGAGCCAACAAATGCCAGAACAAAAAGCAAAAATTGAAAAAAACTTAGCGAATTTTAAAGTTGCCCTAAATACAAAAAACACAGAAATTACTAAACAATTTGCGAATGTGAAAGAAAAAGGCTACTACACCTTCCACGATGCTTACGGTTATTTTGAAAAAACATACGGTTTAAGCTCCCTTGGTTCATTTACGATCAACCCAACCATTGCTCCAGGAGCCAAAACGTTAAACACAATCAAGAAAAATATCACTAAGAATAAAGCAGTTTGTTTATTTGCAGAGCCACAATTTACTCCTAAAGTAATTGAAAGTCTGAGTAAAGGCACATCAGCGAAAGTTGGGCAATTAGATCCACTTGGAGCAAAGGTTGAATTAGGAAAAGATGCTTATCCACAATTCTTACAATCACTTGCAGATCAGTTCAGTGAATGTTTAGATAAATAATTTAATTCCATCAATACAAAGGCATCAACTAATAGGTGTAATGGAGCAAAATTGTTGCTAATACTTAAAGAAAATAAACACTAGCAACAAATTTGTCTATTACACCAATATAAGAGCATTAAAATCTTATAAAAGTTTTAATGCTCTTTTTAAGACTAATCTAGCAATTACCAATACGCACGTAAACCAATAGCGGTTACATTATCACGAACTTTTGAACTCTTAATGCCATTAGTATAATTGTGAGTACGAGTTGTTTGCCACTCAACAAAACCTTTTAAGTATTTTGGTACAAAATAATATTCTGTTCCAAGCATATATTGATGTTTTTTAGATTTTGTATCGTTACCAAGTACTCGATCTGACTTATCCGTTTTGTACGCATACATTGTATAAGCATTCCAATTATCCATTAATTTTTGGTAAATGACAGTACGCACTTCTTTATTTAAGCGCTTATTACCAGATAAACCTTGGTTGTGAATAGTACGGCGCTCTAAATCTAAACCAATCGTTGTTTTATCGAAAGTATAGGCTGTACCTAGTGCATAGGCTGTGTTGCTATAAGTGCTACCGTTACTATTTCTTGAACGCTCACGAGTTACTCCAGTAGCAACTTTAACGCTTTGTGTATCATCAAATTTATGAGAGTACACTGCTCCAGCACCCCATACATCTTTACGGTGATTAGCTAAATCTAACCCAGAGTTATTACGTTTGCTATTTGCACCATAAAAGACACCCAATTTTAAGCCTTCAATACCGCTATAAGTATATTGTGCAACTTTACGAGCTGAACCAATAAGTAAACCATCACTTAGGCTTAAAGTATTTGGTAAATCAGTTTGTTTAATATTATCTGTAAATACAGTTTGGTGACCGTAAGTAAGTTCGCCATATTTTTTATGACCAAAACCTGCGTAAAGCTGGCGAGTGTAGATATCATCAAAATTGTGTTGCGAAGCTGCGGTACCGCGGAAACGCCATTCCACACGACCTAATGCATAGAAATCGTTGGTAAAATCTTGCGTAATTTTGAAACCGAAACGTGAGCCATTATTTGATACTGCGTGGTTAATATGCTCTCTAGTTGTAACACCATTTGCCTTTGTTTTATTAGCAGTGCTATTCCACAATAAGCGTGCTGAACCTGAAAACTCAAGTTTAGTGCCAGTTTCTTTATTATCAACAAATGTATAAGCATTTGCAGAACTTGTTGCAAAAACCCCAACAGAAAGGGCTAAAATTGCTTTTTTCATTATTTACTCCGAAAAAATTAATTATCAAAAATAATAGGTAAAAGGAGTTACCCGACCACATTATAACTAATCTACCCCAAATAGCGAATGCTCTCTATAATAGTGCCATTTTTAATCGTAAAAGGGACATAGAATGGAACGTCAGCCAGTTATTGCAATTGTTGCAATAGTAATACCTGTTTCGTTATCACCTGTCCAAATAGGAGCTGCACCACTCTAACGTGGAAGTAATGAACCGTGGACGTTTAAACAACCATATTTCGGAGCTTTCAACACCGCTTCAGGCAAAATTAGCCCGTAAGCCACTACAACCATTACATCAGCATTGAGTTCTTGTAGTTCTGCTTGAACCTCTTCTTTACGTAAAGATTTAGGTTGATAGACAGGAATATTATGCTGTTTTAGCATTGAAACAAATTAGGCAATTAAATAATGTTCAATTTTTATGCTTGCTCTATTTTATCAATCAAAGTAACATTGTATCTACTTAACTACATTATTAAGGAGAGGACAAAATGCCAATTATGACCTGTCGTGAATTTAATCAACGTTCTAGCCAAGCTCAAAAAGCAGCGATGATTGAACCTGTGATCATTACTAATCGTGGAACACCCGCATTTGTGTTAATGACATATAGTGAGTATGAAAAAGCACAGCAGGCAAAACCGTTTGTAAGTATTGCAGATGTACTTTGCCCAAATAACCCTGATGTAGCAGATATTGAGTTGGAATTGCAACCACGAAGCCGCACTCAACGTCGCCCTGTGGATTTTACAGAATAGGATGGAATAATGTATTTATTAGATACCAACCTAATCAGTGAAATTAGAAAGTTACCTAAAGGTAAATGTAATCATAGTGTGGCACATTGGGTAATGACGACATCAAAAGAGTTGATGTTTACAAATGCTGTTGTAATGATGGAGCTAGAACGTGGAGTGATGGGGATTGAGCGTAAAGATAAACTGCAAGGTGAGATGCTACGCCACTGGTTTGAATTTGAAGTTAAACCTGTTTTTGATGGCAAAGTTCTTAAAATAGACGAAAAAACAGCAGAGATCTGTGCCAAATTACATATTCCTGATCACGCTCCTGAAAACGATGCTTGGATTGCCGCCAGTGCTATTCAACATAATTTAACACTCGTTACTCGAAATTCGGCTGATTTTATACGCACAGGCGTCAAATTATTTAATCCGTTTGAAGGGTAAATTGATTGAATACAAGCGGCGAGATAGCAATATCAATTTGCAAATAGGCATAGTAGCCATTCTTTCTGCTATCCCTTCTGCTGTTTAGACTAAATATCCAATTATATGTCAGTCCGTTCAATCTTGTCCTGAAATTATTTTCATAATAATTCAAACAATCCCATTTGCCCATCATCATTTATTTGCTTTGGTTGCCCCCTTTTATCTGGGTCTAGAATCTGCATTATCATTGGCATTGGATTTGTAGGATCAAGTATGATCTTCTACAAAGCCTGAATATCTAAACAAAGTGAACGAATTTTGTCTAAATAATCAGGTACACGAAAATCAACACTCATAGTAATTTTGCCTCTGCTAATACTTGCTGACGAAATTTTTCAGGTAAACTGCGTGGGGTAAGAACATCAACTTTTATACCAAGCAAATCTTCCAATTCCATTTGTAAACCACATAGATCAAACATTGTCGTTTTAGGAGTGGTATCTACCAAAATATCTAAGTCACTGTTTTCAGTATCTTTACCTTTGGCGACTGAACCAAATATACGCACATTCTCCACTGCAAATTGTCGGCTGATTGCCATAATTTCAGTGTGTTTAGCTTGAATAAGTTGAGATGGGGTCATAATCGGCACCTTTAGTCACTCTCGTTGGCGAAAAGTATAACGGAAAAGAGCTTGATTTGAAATTTTGAATAAGGCTTTTTCCTTTAATTCGGTATAGCGTTATGTTTAGCCGACAGAAAAATAAGATTATTCCTAATAATAAAAGCGGTAGGATTTTACAATTTGCAAAAATACCTTAAAACCCTACCGCTTATATTTATTGCCTAACGCAAAATCAAAATAGGTTTATCGCTATTGCGTGCAACTTTAACCGTATTTGAACTTAAACCTTTCGCTTTTGGTTTGCTACTTGCCAACATTACAATTAAATCCACTGACTTATCCTCCGCAATACGGTTAATCTCTTCATAGATTGTACCGTGAGCTACGATGTGTTGTACTTTTGAGCCTTCAGGGAAATGTGTTTGAGTAAATTCGTGCAAGGCTTTATTCGCTTCTTCAATCACAGATTTATCAAAGTTCTTAGGTAAGAATGCGGAGATAAAGCTATCATCAATCGGCTCAATAATGGTAACAACACGATAGATCGCATCTGGGTTATTGGCGGTAATTTTTAATGCGGTATCGACCACAAATTTGGCACTTTTTAAATCACTTAAATCAATCGCAATTAAGAGTTTATTATACATATTGATTTCCTTTTAATAAGCGGTCAGATTCTTGTAAAATTTTCCAATCATCTCACCGCTTTAGCGTTATAGTTAAGGTTTACGACGACGTTGATTCCACGCGACCCCGAAAATGAGTAGCAATGCAGGAATAAACATCAACTCTTTTGGCAATGAGCTTTGTGGTAGAGATACATCAAGAATAGTTTGATCCCAATTTAACCCAACTTTAGCTGCTGGGGATTCAAGCTCGACATTATCAATGATAATTTTTGGCGATGCTTTGCCATCAATCTCAATTTTCTCGCCTGTATCAAGCAAGGTTAGACCAAGTGCTTTAATTCGCTCTTCGCCACTATCACCTTGTGGTACGGTGAGCTGTGAGTAAAATTCGATTGGTTTACCGTATGGATTTACCCCCGCTACTTTAATGGTTAAATGTTGCCCTACTGGCGTTTTCGCAATTTCTTCAACCATTTGTGCAGGCTCAATATGGCGAGCAGTTGGTGAAATATGCTCCATAAAGAACCCCGGTCTGAATAATACAAAGGCAGCAAAAATAAGTACGAGACTTTCCCACAGTTTATTTTTCACTAAGAAATAGTTCATTGTTGCTGAAGTAAAAATCAAGATACCAATAGTCGCACTCAAGAAGACTAAAATACCTTTCGCCCAACCTACATCAATTAACAATAAATCAGTATTGAAAATAAATAGGAATGGCAAAATAGCGGTTCTTAAACTGTAATAGAACGCTTGAACCCCTGTTTTGATTGGGCTGCCACCTGAAATTGCCGCAGCGGCAAAAGAGGCTAAGCCAACAGGTGGGGTTACGTCCGCCATAATGCCGAAATAAAAAACAAAAAGGTGAACAGCAATAAGCGGTACGATTAGACCATTTTGTTTACCCACTTCCACAATAACTAATGCCATTAAAGAAGATACGACAATATAGTTTGCAGTGGTTGGTAAGCCCATTCCAAGAATTAAACTGAAAATTGCCACAAGAATTAACATCAACAAAATGTTACCCATTGAAAGCATTTCAATAATGCCTGAAAGTTGTACGCCAAAGCCTGTTAATGACACTGCACCCACAATAATACCTGCGGTTGCGGTTGCAATACCAATGCCGATCATATTGCGAGCACCAGACTCTAAACCATCTACCAGTTCTTGTACGCCTTGTTTGAATAAAGCAACTTTATTACTTTGATCTTGACGGAAGAAACTTAATAGTGGACGTTGAGTGACTAAAATAACAGAAAGAGCTGCCGTTCCCCAGAAGGCAGATAGCCCCGGCGACATTTGCTCAACCATTAAACACCACATTAACACCACCACAGGAAGAAGGTAATGTAATCCTGCATTCACTGTTGGTTTGCGGTATGGTAATTTTGCAACTTGTGAGTTTGGATCGTCCATTTCTAAATCAGGGAAACTTGCCACACGTTTAATTAACGCAAGGTATGCTACTGCTAATAAAACACAGACAATCAAGAATGCAAAATCAGGCGTAACTGTTTTGATCCAACCTAAGCCGTAGTAAACCGCACTTGCTAAAACCACAACAGCTAAGATATAACTTACTACTTTCAGTAAGGTAATAAGAATAGGGCTAACAGGCTCAACACGTTCCAAGCCTTTTAATCCCATTTTTTGTGCTTCTAAATGCACAATATAAACAAGAGCAATATAAGAAATTAGTGCTGGTAAAAATGCGTGAGTAATTAACTGGCTATATGGCATATTAACGTACTCAATCATTAAAAACGCAGCTGCTCCCATTACGGGTGGCATAATCTGCCCATTTACCGATGAAGCTACTTCAATCGCTCCTGCTTTTTCAGCACTCAAGCCGACACGTTTCATCATTGGAATAGTAAATGTCCCCGTAGTTACTACGTTGGCAATCGAAGATCCAGAGACTAACCCTGTTAAAGCAGAAGAAACTACCGCAGCCTTACCTGGCCCGCCACTTAAATGTCCTAAATAAGCGAAAGCGGTTTTAATAAAATAGTTACCCGCACCAGCTTTGTCTAGCAATGCACCGAATAACACAAATAAGAACACATATTTTGTTGAAACACCAAGTGCGACACCGAATACCCCTTCAGTTGTGATCCACTGCTGGTTAATAATTTGAGAAAGTGAGCCTGAGCGGTGGCTGATAATCCAACTGGTTGGTAAGAACTGCCCGAGATAGTTATAAAGTAGGAAGACTACGGCAATAATCACCAACGGTAAACCAAGGCTACGGCGACAAGCTTCTAACAACAGCAAAATCCCTAAACAGCCTGCAATAATATCCTGTGTATTTGGAGCACCAAAACGAGTAACCAAGCCTTCATAAAAGAAAATATAGTAAGCCGCAAGGAATGCTCCAAGTGTTGCAAATAACCAATCTTGATAAGGCACTCGATGTTTAGGTGAAGTAGCAAATGCAGGGAAAGAGAGATAAGCTAAGAACATTGCAAAAGCAAGGTGAATTGAACGAGCTTTTGTGTCATCAATTACTACATTGACATCAAATCCCCAATTGCGTACCACTTCTTGTAACCAGAATGGAAATGGCGATGTGTAATAAAGTTGGAATAACGACCATAAAATGGCGGTAGCAACGATGATTTTTTTGGTTAATCCTGCTGGATTACGCCCACCAGAGTCATTCGATGCCACCATATCTTGTAGATCATCGTAACTGGCAGTTTTTTCTTGTGCGGACATAAATAAAATATTCCTAAAATGAGAAAACAAGCGGTCTGTTAGTTTTAAAATTTTGCAAAATTTTATACGCAACTAACCGCTTGTGATGTTAAACCGAAAAAGGCAGGAATTGACCTGCCTGTAAAATGGAATGACTAAAATTATTTAATCCAACCCTTTTCTTTGTAGTAACGCTCTGCTCCTTCGTGTAGTGGTGCAGATAATGCATTTTTCACCATATCTTCGGCTTTTAAGTTCTCGAATGCTGGGTGTAAACGTTTGAAACGGTCAAAGTTATCAAATACCGCTTTCACTACCGCATAAACTTTATCTGCTTCAACATCCGCAGAAGTTACTAAAGTTGCATATACCCCGAAACTTTCCACAGGGTTATCCGTACCTTTATATAACCCACCTGGAATAGTTGCTTTTGCATAGTAAGAGTGATCTGCCACTAATTTATCAATTGCCTCACCTGTTACGGGTACTAAGTGTGCATCACAAGATGCAGCAGCTTCTTTTAATGCACCATTTGGGTGGCCAACGTTATAAGTGATCGCATCTAAGTTGTTATCACACATTACCGATGCCATTTCAGATGGTTTTAATTCAGATGCAACTTTAAATTCTTTGTCTGTCCAGCCTTTTGCATTTAAAATCACATTCATTGTTGCACGAGTACCTGAACCTGGGTCGCCCACATTTACACGTTTACCTTTTAAATCATCAAAAGAAGCAATTTTGGCATCGGTACGAGCCATTACTGTAAATGGCTCTGGGTGAATAGAGAAAATAGCACGCAATTTATCGTTTTTCTTCCCTTCAAAAGAGCTTGAACCATTGTAAGCGTGGAATTGCCAGTCAGATTGTGCAATCCCCATATCCATTTGTTTAGCCGCAATTGAGTTTAAGTTAGCCACTGAACCACCTGTTGAAGGGGCATTACATTTTACTTGTGTTTTAGCAGTATCACGATTCACTAATTGACAAATAGATTGACCAACAACGTAATAAACACCTGTTTGACCACCCGTACCAATGGTAATAAATTTCTCTTCTGCTTGAGCAGAAATTGCGGTAGTTGCAAGTGTTGCAAATAAGGAAAGTTTTAATAATTTTTTCATCTAATGGATCCTCTTATCAGGAAAGAATAGAATATGTTGTGTTGTAATTTGATTATCGTTAGAAAACAATAACGGGTAACAGATATACAAGACTTTTAAATGATACGCAAACGATTTCTTCATTAAATATGAAGAAAGTCACAATTTTGTTACAAATTTTTTACGAAATAGACAATGGAATATTTTATCCCCAAAGCAGAAGTGATTTTTGAAGAAGAGATCAAAAAAAGCCGATTTATTACCTATCTTCGCCATACGGAAGGTTTGGAGCAAGCCAAAGCCTTTTGGGCGGAGATCAAACAGCAACACCCACAAGCTCGCCACCACTGTTGGGCGTGTGTTGCAGGTTCACCCAACGACTCACAACAATATGGCTTTTCTGACGATGGCGAACCATCAGGCACAGCAGGTAAGCCAATGCTCAGCTATTTGATCGGAAGTGGTTTGGGGGAAATCAGTGCAGTAGTTGTTCGCTACTATGGGGGGATTTTACTCGGCACTGGTGGGTTAGTAAAAGCCTATGGCAACGGCGTGCAACAAACTCTATTACAAGTGGAAAAATTCCGTAAAGTTTTACGCCAATCTTACCGCTTACAATGCGAATATGATCAATTTAATAGCTTGCAACATCTCATTGATGAGTGGGATATTGTTATTGAAGAACAGCAATTTAGCGATAAAATTGAGCTAATGCTGGCTATCAACCCAACACAAGTTGAAAGTTTTCAAATACTTTTAACCCAACGGTTTGCTGGGAAGTTAGCTCTGGTAGAAGCGGCTTGATGATGAGATTTTTCCGGTATTATGCTAAACTCTCGCCTAACAATTTCCAGCTTGAGAAACGCAATGAGCCAGCCACAGCCGTTAATCCGAATTTTACCCCCTCAGTTAGCTAACCAGATTGCCGCAGGCGAAGTGGTTGAGCGTCCTGCATCCGTAGTGAAAGAGCTGATCGAAAATAGCCTTGATGCTGGGGCTAATCAAATCCAAATTGATATAGAGAAAGGCGGGGCACAGTTAATTCGTATTCGAGATAATGGCTGTGGAATAGGTAAGCAAGATTTAACCCTTGCACTTGCCCGTCACGCAACAAGCAAAATTTCCACCCTTGAAGATTTAGAAGCCATTTTAAGTTTAGGCTTTCGTGGCGAAGCGTTAGCCAGCATTAGTTCGGTATCTCGTTTAACGCTCACTTCTCGCCCTGAATATCAGGCAGAAGCGTGGCAAGCCTATGCTCAAGGCAGAGAAATGGAAGTCGAAATTCAGCCTGCTTCCCACCCTGTTGGCACAACCATTGAAGTAGCAAATCTCTTTTTTAATACCCCTGCACGCCGCAAATTCTTGCGTACGGATAAAACGGAATTTACCCATATTGATGAAGTTGTTCGCCGAATCGCACTCGCCAAACCTAATGTAACTTTTGTTCTAACCCATAATGAGAAAAAAGTACGCCATTATAAAGCGGTGGTAGATCGTAGCCTTGAACAACAACAGAAACGAGTAGCTGCAATTTGTGGCGATGAATTTATTCAACAGGCGACACATATTGACTGGCAACACGATGATTTACATCTCTATGGCTGGGTCGGTTCTCCTGTGCTTGCTCGCCCACAAAATGATGTCTGTTATAGTTATGTAAACGGACGAATGATGCGAGATAAAACCATTAACCACGCCATTCGCCAAGCCTATGGAGATCTATTGCCGAAAGAAACCTATCCTGCATTTGTGTTATTCTTGGATATTGATCCGAGTTATGTAGATGTTAATGTCCACCCTGCTAAACACGAAGTCCGTTTTCATCAAGGCAGATTAGTTCACGATTTTATCTATCAAGGCGTGCTGAATGCTTTACAAGCTCAGCCACACTTACCTTTATCGGAAAGTGAACTCGGCGAACCTCTGCCAACTTATGTGCCAGATACAAATACGGGAGCATCAGGGCGGAATATCTTTGCAACGCCTACGGTTTCACCAATGCCATCGTTCTCATCATCAGAAAGAGACAACAAAGAACGTCCTAGTCGTTCAACATCGACTTATTTTGCGGAACACCAACGTGAAAACGTTAATAAAGGGGCAAAAAAATGGTATGGGGAATTATTAAAAACTGAAAGAAACCCAACAGAACACCAAGGAGAGCCAGTGGATAAGCGGGTGGATCCTACGGATATTTTGCAAAAAACTCCGCTAATCTCACCGCTTAACAATGTTGCTCCGCCATCAGCCAGCGATTATAGTCAAGTGCTTGCCGTTGTAAAAAATCAAGCGCTGTTATTAAAACAGCGTGATGAGTTCTTTCTCTTGTCTTTAAATAAATTGGCACAACTTCACTTACAGCATCAGCTAGAAAAACAGCAGAGCCAAAGTTTACTTATTCCACTAAATTTAACGCTTGATCAGCCACAAGCAGAACATTGGGAAAAAATTGCTCAACCACTTGCAGAATACGGTTTTGTGATCCAACCCAAGCAATTTCAAGGGCAAACACGTTTAAGTATATTGCAAGTGCCAAACTGTTTAAGAGAGCAAAATTTACAGCAATTATTGCTCAAGCTGCTGCAACAACAAGCGGTAGATTTAGCCGATTTTTTTGCAAAAAATATTGAATATTCAACCGCTTATACCCTAGCCGATGGAATTAGTTTAATGGCGGAATTGGAACAGCACACTCACACTCAACAACAGTTAGAAACACTCAAAATCCGAATAGATTTTGCTCACTATTTAGCCCCGTTAGCTGATTAATAATCTCAAGGGAATACGCTATTAAGCACAATTAATTGTATTTTTATCTGTTTAAAACTGGTAGGAGTAGTTTTGGGGTGCCTTGATTGCAATATAAACAAGATTAAAATGAGCATAATTTCATCTCACTAAGGTATTCAAAATGGCAAAAAATCGTTCATCTAGCAACTCTTCTCGTGATCGTAATTCACCAAACAACCATTAGGAGATTAGCAATGAAATCAAAATTTCACAAAAGAAATTTTATAGAAATAATATATTAGTAACAATAACCTCTATATTAACTATTATTCTTATAAAATATAGGGTAGATGTTTCCCAACATTGTAAAAAGGATAATGTATGAAAAACAACCTTTTTAGAAATAATATTATTGAGATAATTTTTACATTATATGTTTTTATATCTGTAACAATTTTCTTTTTATTGAGAAACCTTAGCGACACTCAGAAAGATTTTATCAATAGTTTTTTAGATAGATATTTATGGGGAGATGTTGGAATCTACTCCAGAATGGAACCATTATATTCTAAGTTAGTAGTTAATATACTTGCCACATTAACCCCAATATTTATTTTGTTATTTTTATCATTTAGGAAATATAGAAAACACCCAAGAAAAACAGGAACACTATCTCATTATGTAATCAATATTTGTTTGGTTCCTATATTGTATTTATATCTATGGGGTGATAGCTGGAAGCTGATTAGTGATCCTAAATATACTTTGTTTAGGGAGATGTTTAATTTTAATATTATTGTTTGTCCTTTATATGTTTTTTCTATTAGTGAATTTTGGTACTTTTTTGATATGCTTGAAAAAATCTATTTTAGATTAATTAAGAATAAGCTGTTTTAAGGATTATATCTGAATATTGAAGTTATCATTTATATTATAAACCAGTTTAATAAGGATATTTAATCTTATCTAATAGATAATCTCATTCAAGATGGCGATTGCAAATAAACGGCGTGAGGGAGAAATGGAATTAACAAATCTATCCGCTTCTAGTAATATTTCACTCACATTTAATCACACTTAGGAGCTTTCTATGATTGCCTTAATGATTTTAACTTTCTTTATTTTCGTGATACTCATCACCATTGGCTTGGCTTATGTGGTTAAAAGAAAATCACTGAGATATTTCATTATTCTCTTTCTACCAGTTATTAGCTATTTTACCTTATTCTTTGAAGATTTCATTAGAATATTTATTCACCCTGTTTATTGCTATATTCATAAAGATGAAGGTATGCTTATTCATACCCCTCCTCAAGAATGGAGAAAAATAGAAGGAAAAGATATAGTAATAATGCCATCTTCTAGATTTAATAATGGCGAAACCTCTATTTTAACTGATCAAAGAGATTTTGATTTTGAATATGAAAACCAGAAAAAATTTGGTAATGATTTATATCATTTAATGTTTGTTAATAGAAAAAAACCAAACTTGGCTATATATATTTCCTACAATGGTGGACTTTTTGCTAAAGATACATACCTTTACTATGATATTAATAAAGCTATTATCTTAGCTTCATTGTCTCTTTATCATAATAATTACCAACCCTTGATTTTTCATAAAAAAAATTATGAATGCAAAACAAGGAATATTACAGATAATTTAGACAAATATATCGATGAAAACTACACTTCATCAGAATAATTTAGAGGTTATATGATTGCCTTAATGATTTTAGCTTTCTTTATTTTCGTAATACTCATCACCATTGGCTTGGCTTATGTGGTTAAAAGAAAATGGCTTAAATGCTGCATTATTATTTTCCTGCCAATGATTGCTTACTTTAGTGTATTCTTTGGCCATTTTATTAAGTTATTTATTCACCCTGTTTATTGCTATGTTCATCGTAATGAAGGGATTATCATTCACACATCGCCAGATAAATGGCGAGAAATCAAAGGAAAGGATTTTGATATAAAACCTATTGTTGGGTATAACGCAGATGGATATTTATGGGATTCAGGAAGATATTTTGACTTTAACTATGAAACAGATAAAATTTTCGGTAAAACAAAATATAGACTAGACTCAGTAAATACAAATAATCCAAATTTAACGCTGTATGTTGATTATGATGGAATTAATTACATATCTTCTAAAACCACCTATATTTCTTATGATATTAGTAAGGAGAGTGTTTTGGCTTCATTTTCAGAATATTCTAATCCCTATATTTTCCTCTTTGGGCTTTTTAACGGATTTTATGAATGTAAACAGCCAGATTCTCTCGATAAATTAAAAGATTATATAAATAAAAACTACACTTCATCAGAGTAACTTAGAGGACGTATGATTGCCTTAATGATTTTAACTTTCTTTATTTTCGTGATACTCATCACTATTGGCTTGGCTTATGTGGTCAAAAGAAAATGGCTTAAATGCTGCATTATTGTCTTCTTGCCACTAACTGCCTACTTTGGATTGTTTTTTGAGCACTTTCTTCAGCTCTTTGTTCAGCCGATTTATTGTCATATCCACCAAAAAGAGGCTGGCATTGTGATTCACACTACGCCAGAAGAGTGGAAAGCCACTCAAGGAAAAGGCATTGTGATACAGCCGTTAGATAGATTTAAACAATATGATGCTTCTCTTTTTGTACATGCCTATGATTTTGATTTTAACTATGAAACTCGAAAACAATTTGGTAATGATGAATATGAACTATTTGCAGTGAATAAGAAAAATCCTAGCATCGCTTTATATATGGACTATGGATTCGGAACCTTCTCTAATAAACAATATCTCTACTACGATGTAGATAAAAATAAGATATTAGCCACGCTATCAATGTATCGTATTATCTATGAACCTTGGTTCTTTCATAAAGCCACTTATGAATGTGAGGCTAGAGATCTTTATTCTGAGTTAGACAAATATATCGATGAAAACTACACTTCATCAGAGTAACTTAGAGGACGTATGATTGCCTTAATGATTTTAGCTTTCTTTATTTTCGTGATACTCATCACCATTGGCTTAGCTTATGTGGTTAAAAGAAAATGGCTTAAATGCTGCATTATTGTCTTCTTGCCACTAACTGCCTACTTTGGATTGTTTTTTGGGCATTTCCTACAACTCTTTGTTCAGCCGATTTATTGTCATATCCACCAAAAAGAGGCAGGTATTGTGATTCACACCACACCAGAAGAGTGGAAAGCCACTCAAGGAAAAGGCATTGTGATACAGCCATTAGATAGATTTAAACAATATGATGCTTCTCTTTTTGTGCGTGCTGATGACTTTAATTTTAATTATGAAACTCAAAAGCAATTTGATGGGAATGAATATGAGTTATATTTTGTCAATAAAAAAAATCCTAGTTTGACCTTATATATTAGTGATGGTTCTGGTACTTTTAATCACGAACATTATCTATATTATGATGTAGATAAAAATATGATATTAGCTACATTCTCAACGTACTCCATTATCTATGAATCTTTGTTTTTACCTTTCCCTAAAGTCGGTTATGAATGTGAATCTAGAGATCTTTTTTCTGAGTTAAATAAATATATCGATGAAAACTACACTTCATCTATTAGGAAATGACTAAAATGAAAAACTTCTTACTTTATTATTCTTTTCATATCAATGTAATAATTATCAGTTTAATAATATATTATTGTCCTGCTTATGCTGAAACAGGTTTTCAAAAAGATATTTCATCTTTTATTGATAGCTATCTATTAGGAAATATTGGATTGATTTCCGATAATCGTCCATTTTTGTCAAAAGTTATAGGAAATTATGTGGCATTGAATTCAATTTTTTTAGGTATAGTATTATACGTTTTTAAGGTTATTCCATATAAAAACAATCAAGAACCATCCCCTTGCTATCTAGTAGGAATGGCATTTATAATATTGATATGTTTTTATTTTACATTCTTCTCAAATATTATATTTAAGGCTCCACAAAAAAGCTACATCAATATTTCACCAGATTCATTAATTATGTATGGATTAGTTGTAATAGCATGTTTTTTTATATCTACTATCGGTATTTCAATGATTCTATATTTTTTAGGAAAAACCAAATCATTTATTGAACTAATAAAATAACTATAAGGAAAATTAGGTGGGATTAAATGGCGAACTCTCCCTTACAGCTCAAACACCAATTTGGTATTACGGTAAAGGACTACCCAAATAAACTAGATTTTAGAGTTAGAAGAGGATAGTGCCATTGTAAAAAGGGCTGGAGCTCAACCAACAAAAATTAAAACAGCACGCTCACACTCAACAAAAGTTAGAAACACTCAAAATCCGAATAGATTTTGCTCACTACTTAGCCCCGTTGGCTAATTAACATCGTAAACGAAAAAAATTATCGAAAAAAATGTGCAGTACTCCACATTTTTGAACATTGGTTACTGACAATAATGATGAAATCAGTAGAGTATCGCACTAGATTATTTTTTTAGAGTTTACCCAAAATGAAAGACGCTTATCTGTTCCCCGATTTAGCGTCCATTGTGCGAATTGTGCAGATTACCGATCCCCATTTATTTGCTTCGGACGATGGACGATTGCTTGGTGTTCCCACCATTCAGAGCTTTCAAGCCGTATTAGATGCTATACAGCAAGAGCCTTTTAACTATGATTTTATTCTCGCTACTGGTGATTTAGTTCAAGATCATAATCGAGAAGGTTATCATCGCTTTGCTCAGATGGTAAAGCCGTTGAAAAAGCCTCTTTTCTGGTTAGAGGGTAATCACGACTTACAACCACAAATGGATAATGCCTTAGCTCTGTATGCCCAAATACAGCCCCATAAGCAGATTTTAGCAGGTGAAAAATGGCAGATACTAATGCTAGATAGCCATATTGAAGGTATTCCCAAAGGGGCATTGAGTGAAATGCAATTAACGTGGTTAGCTGAAAAATTAGCAGAATATCCTGAACGTTATGTCTTGATTGCCTTACATCACAACATTCTACCCACTCACTCTGCGTGGTTAGATCAGCATAGCCTTGCGAATCCTGATCAACTTGCAAAGGTATTAGCCCCTTTCCGTCATAACATTAAAGGTATTTTACACGGGCATATTCATCAAGAAGTGGACAGTGAATGGCTAGGCTACCGTATTCTTGCCACGCCATCTACTTGTATTCAATTTAAGCCAAATTGTGATCAATTCACACTTGACCAACTACCACAAGGCTGGCGAGAGTTATCTCTATTACCTGATGGTACAGTTCACACCCAAGTGAAACGTTTATCTCATAATGCTTTTTTACCTGATTTTAATGGAGGGGGGTATTAAGAGAGCTACTCATACAAATCAAAGCGTAGAGTGTATACCCAAAATAGCGAATGCTCTCTATAATAACGCTGTTTGTAATCAGAAAAGGACATAAGAATGGAACGTCAGCCAGTTATTGCGATTGTTGCGGGGGAAATATCGGGGGATATTCTTGGGGCAGGATTGATCAAGGCATTGAAAATTCACTATCCAAATGCTCGTTTTATTGGCGTTGCAGGGCAACAAATGTTAGCGGCTGGCTGTGAAACGCTCTTTGATATGGAAGAACTTGCGGTAATGGGGTTAGCTGAAGTCGTTAAACATTTACCAAGATTATTAAAACGTCGCCAACAAGTTATTGAAACAATGTTAGCTGAAAAACCTGATATTTTTATTGGAATAGACGCTCCAGATTTTAATATTGGGATAGAAGAAAAGCTCAAAGCAAAAGGGATAAAAACCATTCACTATGTTAGTCCTTCCGTTTGGGCGTGGCGACAAAACCGCATTCATAAAATTGCTCGAGCAACAGATCTTGTGCTGGCATTTCTTCCTTTTGAAAAAGCCTTTTACGATCGTTTTAATGTACCTTGTCGCTTTATTGGACATACAATGGCAGATGCGATTGCACTCAAACCAAATCGCAATGAAGCTTGTCGTTTAATCAATGTTGATGAAAAACAGCGTTATTTAGCGATTTTAGTCGGTAGCCGTAGCAGTGAAGTAGGCTTTTTAACTGAACCATTTCTTAAAACAGCTCAACTACTTAAACAACAATATCCTGATTTACAATTTTTAGTCCCATTAGTCAATCAGAAACGCATTGAACAATTTATGCAAATTAAAGCAGAAATTGCCCCAGAACTTGATGTAACGATCTTAGAAGGCAATGCAAGATCGGCGATGATTATCGCAGATGCAACACTATTAGCATCAGGCACTGCTGCATTAGAAGCGATGTTATGTAAATCGCCGATGGTTGTGGGGTATAAAATGAAACCAACAACTTACTGGTTGGCACAAAGATTAGTCAAAACAGACTATATTTCATTGCCAAATTTATTGGCAAACCAACCGCTTGTGCCTGAGTTAATTCAGCACGAATGTAACCCTGAAAATTTAGCTCAACATCTTAGTATTTATTTATCTGAAGATAGCGATAATCAAGCTAAAACTAACGCACTAAAACAACGTTTTACTGAATTACACCAACAAATTCAATGTAATGCTGACGTTCAAGCTGCTCAAGCAGTAGTAGATGTGTTAAATCAAGCGACTTCATATTGATAAAATACCTACCATTTTCGCAATATACCGATTTTGCGGTATAATGGACGCAGTCTAAATTTATTGAGAACAAGATATGTACAGCAGAATTTTAGCGACTGGTAGCTACTTACCAAGTCAGATCCGTACTAATGCGGATTTAGAAAAAATGGTGGACACTTCAGATGAGTGGATCACAACCCGTTCAGGTATTAAAGAACGCCGTATTGCCGCTGCTCACGAAACTTCCGCAACAATGGGGGCAGAAGCTGCCAAAAAATGTTTAGAACAGGCACAACTTGATCCACAAGAGATCGATCTGATCATTGTTGGAACAACCAGCAATTCACACGCTTACCCAAGTGCAGCTTGCCAAATTCAAGGTATTTTAGAGATTGAAGATGCCATTGCCTTTGATGTAGCCGCAGCTTGTACAGGCTTTGTTTATGCATTAAGTGTTGCGGATCAATTTATCAAAAGTGGTAAAGTGAAAAAGGCATTAGTGGTTGGTTCTGATCTTAACTCTCGCAAACTAGATGAAACCGATCGTGGCACAGTTGTGTTATTTGGTGATGGTGCTGGAGCGGTCATTTTAGAAGCAAGCGAACAAGAAGGGATCATTTCTACGCATTTACACTCTTCGGCAGATAAAACAAATTCTCTCGTATTACCACAAGCAGAACGTGGTGTTGAAAAATCTGGCTATATTGAGATGCAAGGCAATGCCACATTCAAACTTGCCGTAAGAGAACTGGCTAATGTCGTTGAAGAAACATTAAGTGAAAATAACCTTGATAAATCGGCTCTTGACTGGCTTGTTCCACACCAAGCAAATTTACGCATAATTAGTGCAACGGCGGAAAAATTGGCTATGGATCTTTCCCAAGTGGTTATTACTCTGGATCGCTACGGTAATACAAGTGCAGCGACAATCCCTGTTGCGTTAGATGAAGCAGTGCGTGATGGACGTATTCAACGTGGGCAATTATTGTTGCTTGAAGCCTTTGGTGGTGGTTGGACTTGGGGTTCTGCTTTAGTTCGTTTCTAGCTAAGCGGTCAGATCATTAGGATTTTTTACAAATGACAGAAAATACCTTTAAACAGATTACTGAGCGTTCATTAGCTATTCGTGAAAAATATCATCGGCTTGAGCAAAAATATCACGGTAGCCATTGGAGCATTGAAGAAGATGCTTTAGCATTTATGTCTGATGCGGGATTAGTTGCTCGCCTAACAATGGCACAACAAGAACGTTGGACAAAATCAGACAGTGATATACCTAAAGAACTTGCTCATAAATTAAGTGAAAATATTTGGTGGATTATTGTTTTAGCAGATCGAATGAATATTGATATCAATCATTCAATGGAACAATTTTTATCTTCAATGGAACAAAAACTAAAATAATATGGAACAAATAACTTTTGCGGACAAAAAACGTAAAACCGTTGAACAAGCTGAATTTACTGCTGATGGTCGTTATGTCAGAAAAGTGCGTAGTTTTGTGTTACGCACAGGTCGCCTAAGCGATTATCAACGAGATATGATGAATAATAACTGGGCTAATCTTGGCTTAGATTATCAAAATACCCCTTTCGATTTTGTAACTATTTTTGGTAACAATAACCCTGTTGTGCTAGAAATAGGCTTTGGAATGGGGAAATCCCTTGTGGAAATGGCAGAACAAAATCCAGATCGCAATTATATTGGGATTGAAGTTCATACCCCTGGTGTTGGAGCTTGTATTGCCTATGCAGTGGAAAAAGGTATTAAAAACTTGCGTGTAATTTGCCACGATGCAACAGAAATTTTACGAGATAGTATCGCACCAAATTCACTAGGTGGATTACAACTTTACTTCCCTGATCCTTGGCAAAAAGCAAAACACCATAAACGCCGTATTGTACAACCTGCTTTTATCGAGCGTTTACTTGAAAAATTAGCACCGAAGGGTTTTATTCATATGGCAACAGACTGGGAAAATTACTCAGAGCATATGCTTGAAGTATTACGTCAATTCCCACAATTACAAAATCAATCTGCAACGAATGATTTTATCCCTCGCCCTGACTTTCGCCCGCTCACAAAGTTTGAAGAGCGTGGGCATAAACTTGGGCACGGCGTTTGGGATCTCTACTTTATTAAACAGTAATGACATAGGAGACTTAAAATGACACAACCAACTCGCAACCGCAGACAACGCAAAAAAATGCACTTAGCGGAATTCCAAGAACTTGGTTTTTTAGTAAAATTCCAATTTGCTGAAGGCACTGGTATCGACCAAATTGATAATATCGTTGATCGTTTTATTGATGAAGTGATCCGTCCAAATGGTTTAGCTTATGAAGGTAGCGGTTATTTACATTGGGAAGGCTTGGTTTGCTTAGAAAAATTAGGTAAATGTGATGAATCACACCGCGAACTTGTACAAAAATGGTTAGAAACTAACGGTTTAATTGAAATTGAAGTTAGTAGCTTATTTGATATTTGGTGGGATTTACCAATTAACGAAGCGTAGTCATATCTATACTCTCTCTTTAAGAGAGAGTATTTCGGAGAAATAAAATGGAGTTCCTAGCCCCTATCTTGTCAATTATTGTTGGCTTTTTTAATTTTGTCTTGGTATTAAGAACGTGGCTACAATTTTGTAATGTCGATCCTTATATGCCGATTTCACAAACCTTAATGCGTTTAACTAACCCAATTGTGAACCCTGTCAGCAAAATTATCCCAACGGTTAAACGAATAAATTTTGCTGCACTACTATTAGCAATGGCAGTTGTTACCTTACAATTTATTTTATTTGGTGTAGATATCCCTAGAGCTGTACTTATTGGCTTACTCAGTTTATTCAAAACTTTTGGACAAATTCTCTTTTTTACAACCTTAATTCGTGCCTTAATGAGCTGGGTAACACAAGGTAATCACCCACTTGATTATGTCGTTGCACAAATTACTGAGCCAGTTCTCAGTATTATCCGTAAAGTATTACCACGCACAGGAATGCTTGATTTTTCAGTAATGGTATTGGGATTTGGTTTGCTACTACTCAACACGCTATTTTACAACCTATTCGGGCAGCTTTGGGCTGTGGCTTAAGGATTAGCAGTGCAAGCCGTTGAATTAACGACCAATCCGCAAGGTATTCGCTTGCGGATTTTTTTACAACCCAAAGCTAGCCGAGATCAAATTGTCGGTTTACACGATAATGAACTCAAAATTGCGATTACAGCCCCGCCTGTTGATGGGCAGGCAAATGCTCACTTAATCAAATATTTAAGTAAGCTATTCAAAGTACCTAAAAGTAGCATTGTGTTAGAAAAAGGCGAGTTACAAAGACATAAACAAATTTTTATTCCCGAGCCAAAGCAGATTCCAAATGAAATTAACGACCTGCTTAATATGAATATCTAGACAAATTAAGTAACTAGCTTATTACAACCTAATAAGATTACTAACACAACTTGACGTCCTGCCCTGCTATTTTTACGCTTGGACGATCATTTGCTCTCGCTCCAACACATTTAATGCACCAACCACATCAGCGTGTTCTGTGTAGCCACATTCTACGCATTCAAAATTGGCTTGGGTTTTGTAATTTTCTTTCGCTGTATATTCTTGTTGTATAATAACGTTTTCTGTTTATATCGGTGTATCCTTAATGTCTTTAGAAAACCTATTATTGTGGCGGCGGTTTATTTCGACCCTTGCCTTTTTCTCAATGCAAACCGTCTTTTTTGTATATCTACAACAAAAAGGCTTGTCTAATCCACAAATCGCATTTTCGCTCTCGTTGCTATTCTTTTGTAGCCAAGCATTAGCCATTGTGGCAGGAATATTAGGCGATCGCTACGGTTTAGCCAAAATGATGTTATTAGGTTGCTTGCTTGATGTGATTGCCTACATTTTCTTTCTCTCCGCAGAACACTATTTCGTTCTATTACTGGCAACTGTCTGCTTTGGGTTAGGGAGCTGTCTATTTGCAACAAATGCAAGAGCCTGCTTATTAGCGTTAGCAGGAGATGAATACTCTGCTAAAACTAGATTACAAGGAAAGTTTTTAAAAGTAACTAGTATGTCATCAATGGCAGCACCGTTATTAGCGATTCCTTTTATTAAATTTGAACAGATTGAATGGCTTATTTGGTGCTGTTTTTTATTAGAAACGGTGCTTTTTACTTTTATGGCAAAACCATTCTATCAAATGGAAAATGTGAATAGCTTAGTTAAATTTCGTTGGGGACAAATTCGAGAAATTATTACAAAAGAGTTTTTATTTGTACATTTAATGCTACTTGTGCCGATTAGCGTAGCAATGTCTTTTTTTGTGATTTTCCCTTATCTATTTGATAATAAATTAAGTGTGCCTGAGCAGATTCCTGTTGCATTATTTATCAATGGTTTAATGACAGTAGGGTTGCAATCAACCTTTTCTAAACATATCAACTTAACCAAAAAACAACTACTTTGGATCGGGCCATTATTGGCAGTGGGTATGATTTTACCGTGGTTTATTACCTTGAAGTATGTATCACTGGTTTCAGCCTACCTTTATTTGATTGTATTTACTGTGATTGAAGTTTACGTTTTAACTGCAATGGCAAATTTATTAGTAAAATTTGATAATGGAACAAATCGCGGATTTATCTTCGGATCTTCCCGCTTATTACAATCCATTTCCACAATGGTTGTGATGAATTTAATTCCACACCTTTTTTTGATTTGATTAAAAATATTCATATTTTACTCCTACCTTTAATTATGGTAGGAGTAAAAATAAGCTTAACATATTGAACTATATGCCAGTAATTTCTTAACTATTTTTAAGACTACACCACAAATCCAACCGCTTGATAGACTTGTTTTAATGTTTCTTGAGCTTTGGTGCGTGCTTTCTTCGCACCTTCTTGATAGATTTTTTCAAGTAGAGCTTCATCATTACGGAAATGATGATAACGTTCTTGTAATTGGCTTAACATAGCAGAAACTTCATCGGCTACGGCAGTTTTTAGATGTCCATACATTTTACCTTCAAACTCAGCTTCTAGTTGCGGAATAGTTTTACCTGTTACGCTAGCCAAAATATCAAGTAAATTCGACACGCCCGGTTTTTCTTTCACGTCGTAACGTACAACTGGTGGCTCATCACCATCTGTCATTGCACGCTTAATTTTTTTTGCGACTGATTTTGGATCTTCTAATAAACCGATAACGTTATTGCGGTTATCGTCTGATTTTGACATTTTTTTTGTTGGCTCAAGTAATGACATTACTCTTGCCCCTGTTTTCGCAATGAAAACTTCAGGTACTGCAAATAAGGTTTCTGTGATATTACCATCTTCATCTTTTTTACCATATAAAGCGTTAAAGCGGTTAGCGATATCACGGGTAATTTCTAAGTGCTGTTTTTGGTCATCACCAACAGGGACTTGATTTGCTTGATAGAGCAAAATATCCGCAGCCATTAGCACTGGGTAAGTAAATAAACCAACATTCACATTATCTTCGTGGCGAGCAGATTTATCTTTAAATTGGGTCATACGTCCCATTTCACCGAAATAGGTATAGCAATTTAAAATCCACGCCAATTGTGAATGTTCTGGTACGTGGGATTGAATAAAGATAGTGCTTTTTTCAGGATCAATTCCACAAGCGAGATAAATTGCTAGGGTGTCTAAAGTGGCTTTGCGTAATGCTTCTGGGTCTTGGCGGACGGTAATGGCGTGTAAATCAACGATACAGAATAAGCAGTCATAATCATCTTGCATTTTCGTCCACTGACGTAAAGCACCTAAATAGTTGCCTAAACTTAATTCACCTGATGGTTGAACGCCACTAAATACGATTGGTTTTGACATTGTTTTTTCTCTTTAAAATTTCGATAAGATAAGCGGTTTGATTTTGATAAAATTTTTCAACTCACTGACCGCTTGTTTTAATTACGTTTTACCGCTTCGACAATTTCTTCTGCACAACGTTGTGCAAGTTCGCCATCTTCACATTCGACCATTACACGAATAAGTGGCTCTGTGCCTGATTTACGCAGTAAAATACGTCCTTTTCCTGCTAAGCGTTGCTCCACATCTGCGGCAACTGCTTTAACTTCGGCACTTTCAAGCGGGTTTGCACCGCCAGCAAAACGCACATTCAATAGCACTTGAGGGAACAGTGGTACAGCTTTGGCTAATTCATTTAAACTGAGTTTATGGCTTGCCATTGCACCTAAAACTTCAAGAGAAGCAATAATGCCATCGCCCGTTGAGTTTTTATCAAGCACAATAATATGCCCTGAATTTTCACCGCCAAGTTTCCAGCCTTTTTCTTTCAGTTGTTCTAGCACATAGCGATCGCCCACATTAGCACGCACAAACGGAATGGCAAGTTGTTTTAGTGCAATTTCAAGGCTCATATTACTCATTAGCGTACCTACCACGCCACCTTGTAATTTACCTGCACGCAGTGCTTCACGAGCAATAATAAAGAGAATTTGGTCGCCATCAACTTTATTGCCTAAGTGATCTACCATAATTAAACGGTCGCCATCACCGTCATAAGCTAAACCAACATCAGCCCCAACTTCTACAACAACTTTTTGTAAGGCTTTTATATCTGTTGCACCACATTTTTCATTAATATTCAAGCCATCGGGGTGAGTGCCTATCTCAATTACTTCCGCGCCTAGTTCACGCATTACATTGGGAGCAATGTGATAAGTCGCACCATTGGCACAATCCACGACAATTTTATATCCTTCAAGGCTTAAATGAGCGGGGAAAGTACTTTTACAAAATTCAATATAACGCCCAGCAGCATCTGTGATACGGCTAGCACGTCCAAGCTCTGCAGATTCTACACAGTCCATCGGTTGATCAAGCATTGCTTCAATAGCTTCTTCTACTTCATCAGGTAATTTTTCACCACTTGCCGAGAAGAATTTGATCCCGTTATCATAGTAAGGATTATGCGATGCGGAAATCACAATTCCCGCTTCCGCTCGGAATGTTCGGGTTAAATAGGCAATAGCAGGGGTTGGCATTGGACCTGTGAAGGCCGCAGATAAACCAGCGGCTGCAAGTCCTGCTTCAAGAGCAGATTCCAACATATAGCCTGAAATACGAGTATCTTTACCGATCAATACCTTTTTTGAGCCTTGTGTTGCAAGGATTTTACCTGCTGCCCAACCTAATTTTAAAGCAAACTCTGGAGTGATAGGGAAAGTGCCCACTTTGCCACGTACACCATCGGTGCCAAAATATTTACGTTCTGCCATAGAAGTATTCTCTTAATCTATTTGATTATTGTTCGATTATAAGCGGTGAGATTACAGCTAAAATTTGCAAAAAATTAGCTATAACCCACCGCTTGTTTTCGTTTATTTTAAAAAATATTGATAGGCTGGACTATTGCTTACATTTTGGTAGCGATAGCCAAGTTTCTCTAAATCTTGTTGGAATTGAAGATGTTGAGAGTCTGTCAGCACAAAAGCTGCCAAAATATCGCCATAGTCCGCACCGTGAGCACGATAATGGAAGAGCGAAATATCCCAGTTCATCAGCGTTTGTAAGAATTTCAACAATGCACCTTTTTGCTCTGGAAATTCAAAGCTATATAACTGCTCTTGAGCGATAGATGTTGGACGCCCACCAACCATATAGCGAATATGCGTTTTGGCAATATCATCTTCCGATAAATCAGTTACATCATAATGATGTTGCTGTAACTCTTTGATAATTTCTAGCTTTTCGCTATTTCCTGAAATTCTGACCCCAACAAAGATACAGGCTTTATGATCATCTGCGTGGCGATAATTAAACTCTGTAACAGCACGATTACCCAAAATTTCGCAGAATTTTAAGAAACTTCCTTTTTGTTCAGGAATCGTGACCGCTAATAAGGCTTCATGTTTTTCCCCGATCTCACAACGCTCAGAAACATAACGTAAGGTGTGGAAATTCAGGTTTGCTCCCGACAAGATACAAGCCACATTTTTGCTTTGTAGTTTGTGTTGTGAAAGATATTTTTTCAATCCAGCCAGTGATAATGCCCCTGAAGGCTCTGCAACTGCTCGTACATTTTCAAAAATATCTTTTAAAGCAGCACAGATTTCATCATTATCAACTAACACGACATCATCAATATATTGTTGGCATAAACGGAATGTTTCATCACCAATCCGTTTAACCGCAACACCATCGGCAAATAGCCCAACACGTTCTAGATCAATCGGCTCGCCTGCTTGTAAAGCGTGAAATAAGCAAGCGGAATCTTTAGACTCAACTCCGATCACTTTGATGCTTGGCATAAGCTGTTTAATCAGTACTGCTACACCAGCCGCCAAACCACCACCACCGACAGGTACAAAAATATAATCAAGCTCGCTTTGCTGTTGAAGTAACTCCATACCGATAGCACCTTGCCCTGCAATCACTAACGGGTGATCGAAAGGGTGTACAAAGGTCATATTCAGTTCTTGAGCTAATTCAATTGCTTTAGCTTTTGCTTCATCAAAATTTGCCCCGTAGAGTAACACTTCTCCCCCAAAGCCACGCACTGCATCAACTTTGATTGATGGAGTATTTTGTGGCATTACAATTAAGGCTCGCAAGCCTAAATGTTTGGCAGAAAGTGCGACACCCTGTGCGTGATTGCCTGCAGACGCAGCAATTACACCAGCAGCTTTTTGAGCAGGGGAAAGACTGGAAATCATCGCATAAGCACCACGCAATTTAAAACTATGCACAGGTTGGCGATCTTCACGTTTGATATAGATAGCATTGCCCAAGCGTTCCGACAGTTTTTCCATTTTCTGTAATGGTGTTACTTGAGCAAGATCATAAATTTTAGAGCTTAAAATGGTACGGAGATAATCCATACCACTTTTTAATGATATTTCACTCATTGGCTACATAACCAAATTAGTGTTTATGGCAATGTTCGCCTGCTGTGTGATGATGGTGATGATCTTCATCACAACATTCGCCATTGTGGTGATGGTGGTGATGCTCATCACAGCAGCCTTCGTGAGCTTCTTCAGCGTGATGGTGATGATGGTGGTGTCCGCCACAACCACAGCCGTGATGTTCTTCATCACTATCGTGACCGCCACAGCAACCGCCTTCTGAATGGATATGTCCGTGAGCAATTTCTTCTAATGTTGCTTCACGAGTTGCTACCACTTCAACGCTGAATAATAATTCTTGACCTGCAAGCATATGGTTACCATCAACCACAACTTCATCGCCTTCAATTGCAGTAATCACAACAGGTAATGGACCTACATCAGTATCCGCAATAAAACGCATACCTACTTCAAGCTCATCAACCCCCATAAATACATCTTTTGGTACACGTTGAACCATATTCTCATTGTATTCACCATAACCTTCTTCTGGTTTTACACGTACTTCAAATACATCGCCAACTGCTTTACCTTCTAACGCATTTTCTAAGCCAATAACTAAATTATTATGACCGTGTAAATACTCAAGTGGTTGCTCAACAGGTGCTTCATCTACTAATACGCCATCTTGGGTACGAACTTGATAAGCGATACTTGGTACAACATTTTTTGCGATTTTCATAGGAATTCCTTAGTTTTAAATAAAATGTGAAAAACGGTATCCATTTTAGGCTTGTTATAGGGGATTTGCAAATTTTCTACATTAAGATACCGCTTGTTAAAGAATAATCTATAACACTATTATTCTTGATCAAAAACAACGGTGCCTGTTGCACTTGCTGAAATAGTTTCTTTGCCTGCTTCCAGTGGCAGATTTTCGTAACCTTTATTCATTGATGCAGCAAAGGCAGATTTTGCTCGGAAGGCACTCGGTGATGATTCACCATTTGGTGTATTTAATTGTACATTACTCAGCGTATAACTCTTCGCATTGATACCTTTTTGAATGACTTCAGCTTTATGTTGAAATTGCTTAATAATATCCAATGTCATTTCATCCTCTAACATTGCCATTTGTTCAGGAGAGACACTAAAGTCGATATAACTAATCGCTATCTTCTCGCCTACATTATCCAACACCTTCGCCATTGCTTCAAAATCTTTACTTTTTAATGTAATTCGTCCTTCTGTAACCCAGCCATTTACTCTGTTCTTATTATCATAATTAGGCGAATTACTCACACCATCAGCAGAAATCTCAATAGCAGGATAGGCTTTGGCAACTTCAAGTAATTTATTTAACTCCACAGAAACTTCTTTTTTTAATTCCGTTAAATTTTTACCTGATTTATGACTATACAGTCCAACTTGCATTAGATCTTTATCGACAATACGATTGACTTGTGTTGAAAAAACAAAAGATTGTTCTTTACTACTTTGTGAAGTATTCGCCAATACAGGAGCAGAGATTGTTGCAAACACAAGCGGTAAGATCGTAAAGATTTTTTGTAACTTTTTCATAGGGAGTTCCTTCAAAAATAAAAACACCTGTTAGAAAAGAAAGCATTATATTAGTTCAATCTTGTACATCAACTACAATGGCTTTATTTGGGTTTTGTTCATCAATTCGCCATAAAATATTATGCTGAGCTAAACACATTCCATAAATACGCTGGCTAATTTTACCCTGTTGATAAGCAGGACGGGGATCTTGAGCAATCACATCAGCAATAAATTGCTCAGGAAATTGAATACCAAATTTTGCAAATTTTACGCTTGATCTTACCGCTTTTTGAGCCTTAGAGCTAAATTCTACCATCAATGTGGCTTGTGGCTTTTGTTGAGCAAAGCCAGATCGAGCATCAGGTTCACTATCGGCGTAAGCAATGTAAGGCTTTATATCCAAAATAGGTGTACCATCGACTAAATCGACACTGCCTAAAATCAAATTCACTCCGCCTTGGGTGATCTCAACATCTTCTAATTCAACTTTGGATAAACCTAGCGGATTGGGGCGATGCGTTGCTCGGCTGGCAAATACGCCCACACGCTCATTTCCCCCTAAACGTGGTGGACGAACAGTAGCGTGCCAACTGCGTTCTGGAATTTGATGAAAATGAAAAATTAGCCATAAATGACTAAACTCCGTTATCCCCCTTACTGCATCGGGGTGGTTATAAGGTGGCAATAAGCGTAAAATCCCTTTTCCTTCTTGCACTAAATTAGGCTGACGTGGCACAGCAAACTTTTCACCATAAGGGCTTTGGATAATACCAATCGGAGAAAGTGTCAAATTAACGTTAGAATTTTGCATAAAGTTGATCTTTTTCTGTTAAAAATCAAAAACCTGATGGCTATTTTGTAATAATATGCCACACTTTAAAAGTAAAATCTCGGAACAGTTTAATTAGTATCAATATGAATAAACACTCAACTTTTGCTATTTGGTTTAGCACCGCTAGACCTAAAACCTTACCCTTAGCACTTGCTTCTATTGTTGTTGGTTCAGCCTTAGCTCATTGGGCTGGAGCATTTAACGGGTTTACCACCTTTCTTGCTCTTTTAACCACCGTATTACTACAAATCTTATCTAACTTTGCTAATGATTATGGCGATCATTTGAAAGGCTCTGATACAGCAGAACGTATCGGGCCACTGCGAGCAATTCAACAAGGGGCAATTTCAGGTGAACAACTGAAAAAATCATTGTTTGTTGTCGGTAGTTTAGCTTTTCTGTCGGGCGTTACGTTAATTGGTTATTCGTATCAAACGTGGCAGGACTTATTAGCCTTTATTGGCTTAGGCGTGGTTGCGATTATTGCGGCAATTACTTATACCGTTGGTAAAAAACCTTATGGTTACTTGGGTTTAGGCGATATTTCGGTACTCATCTTTTTTGGTTTCTTAGCGGTTATCGGCACATATTATTTGCAAGCTCACCATTTACCGAGCATTATTTTATTGCCTGCTTTCGGCTGTGGATTATTAGCAGTTGCAGTATTAAATATCAACAACCTACGAGATATCAATCAAGATAGAGCCGCAGGCAAAAATACCTTAATTGTGCGTATTGGTAGCAAAAACGGACGCATTTATCATCTTCTATTACTAACACTAGCGGTGCTTTCTTATCTGATTTTTGCAATAAGTGTTTTGAACCATTGGTACAATTTCTTATTTTTACTTACCCTACCTTTATTGATCAAACACGCCCTGTTTGTTTATCGCCATAAAGACCCGATTGAACTGCGACCTTTACTTGGACAAATGGCAGGACTAGCGTTGCTGACAAATTTATTATTTAGCTTAGGGATAGTGCTTTAATCTAAAAAAACAAGAGTTAATTTATTTCAATAAATTCAGACCGCTGACAAACCCTAATTTGTTGTATTCAATAAACGGACGCCAGCGTGGCGTCCCTACACAACAAAATAAAATCTGTTATTTTTCAATTGGTTATAAATTTCCTTGTAGGGACGCCACGCTGGCGTCCGAATGAAAAAAGACTTTGTCAATAATCTGAGTTAATTTATTTCAATAAATTAAATGCAAAATGGTGCGAGTATTCTCTCGTACCACAAGATATATTGAGGATATAGATAATACTATTATTGCCTTATCCTTGAGCAATCTATAGAATTCACTCCAAATGAAATTATTTGTTGAAATCTATGAACCATCTTTATTCCAAAATATCACTCTTTATCTTACCTATTGTTTCTTTATCAGCCCTCGCTAATTCAAGCAAGGACGATGTATCTCAATTAAATCAATTAGATGCAAACCAACAGCAACGCCAAATACAGCAACAGCAATCGCAATCAACCTTACTCCAATCCGCTGCCGATGTCCGTTTAGATACCACACAACAATCCCTGTCTTTGCCAATCTCTGAATCCCCTTGTTTCCCTATTCATCAAATTTCTCTGATTGACTATTCCGCCGATAATTCACTGCAAACTAGCCAATTTCAATGGGCTTTCAATCAAGCTGTTAGCGATCTAAAGATTACGCTCCCACACTGCTTTGGTGGTGAGGGCTTAGGTATTTTGATGAAACAAATCCAAAATAACATTATTGAGAAAGGTTATGTTACGACTCGGGTTGTGGCATCAGAGCAAGATTTACGTTCGGGCAATTTAGTTTTAACGGTTATTCTAGGCAAAATCGGGAATACGATTGTTGCCGATAGCAGTAACGTCCCTCGCTTTACTCGCCTTCAAAGCTGGAATGGATTTACCTTTGCAAAAGGTGATTTACTCAATGTGCGTGATATAGAACAATCTTTAGAAAACCTCAAACGAGTACCTACTGTTGAGGCGAATATTGAGATTCTCCCAAGTGAAAATGCCGAGAATATTGGGATAAGTGATTTAAAAGTGAGTTACAACCAAGCGTTTCCTTTTCGCCTAAATTTAGGGCTTGACGATTCAGGCTCTCGTTCAACAGGAAAATATCAAGGCTCAGCAACACTCTCTATTGATAATCTCTTTTCTGCTAACGACTTATTTTATACCTCTTTTACACATAGTTTAAAAAGTAGCGAAGATGACAAAGGCTCACGAGCGAGTAAAAATCTCACTTTCTATTACTCCATTCCATTTGGATATTGGACACTTTCAGCAACACAAAATTATAGTCGCTATCATCAACAAGTTTTCGGTGCATTTGAGAATAACTACCGATATTCGGGCGAAAGCAACAGCACAAAATTAACCCTCGCTTATTTGCTTTATCGTGATGCAGTGCGTAAAACCACTTTATCGGGCAGTTTTTGGTCTCGCCAATCGAAAAACTTTGTCGATAATGCAGAAGTTGATGTACAACGCCGAAGAATGGCAGGTTGGGAAGCTGGTATTTCCCATAAAGAATACATAGGTAATGCTACCCTTGAATTATCCGCAAACTTCAAACGAGGCACTGGGGCTAGAGGCTCACTATCCGCACCAGAAGAATTATGGAACGAAGGAACCTCTCGCCCGAAAATCATTACCGCTGCTATTTCTCTCACTAAACCACTTATGGTAGGCGAACAGCCTTGGCAGTGGCAAACTAGTTGGAATGCACAATGGAATAAAACTCCACTGATTGCACAATATCGTTTTAGCATCGGTGGGCGTTATACAGTAAGAGGGTTTGATGGCGAACTCTCCCTTTCGGGCGAGCGTGGTTGGCTATGGCGTAACGAGCTGGCGTGGAATGTACACAACAAAGGTCATCAACTCTACTTAGCCTTAGATGGTGGGCGAGTATCTAGCTTGTCAGAAAGTCAGCTTGGGCATCACCTTGTCGGTAGTGCATTAGGGCTTAAAGGTGGGTGGAAAGGCTTCTACTATGATCTATTTATCGGCAGACCCATTCGAATGCCAGAAGGCTTCCGTACTTCGGATGCCGTTGCAGGTTTTAATCTCGGGTATAGTTTCTAAATGTTAATAAGGATTTTCCAATGAATAAAAAATGTTTCCGTGTTATTTTCAGTAAAACATTACAACGTTTTATCGTCACTTCCGAACTCGCCAAAACTACGGGTAAATCTAATGAAACAAGCGGTAGCTTTGGGCTTCCTGATTTGCAAATCTTTGCCCGTATCCGACCGCTTACCTTTAGCCTGTTTTGTGCTTTAGGGTTTGTCGCGTTTTCGAATAATGCTCTCGCAGAAACCTTGATTATTCAAGCAGATAAATCCGCCCCGAAAAACCAGCAACCGATTGTGTTACAAACCGCAAACGGCTTGCCCCAAGTCAATATTCAAACCCCAAATGAAAAAGGGCTTTCTCACAATAAATACTCAACATTTGATGTCGATACCAAAGGGGCGATTCTCAACAACAGCCGCACGAATGTGCAAACTCAGCAAGCTGGTTGGGTGCAGGGCAATCCTTATTTAGCCCGAGGTGAAGCGAAGGTCATTTTAAATGAAGTCAATTCTAATAACCCGAGTGTGTTAAAAGGTTATGTGGAAGTCGCAGGGAAAAAGGCGGATGTGATTATTGCCAACCCGAGCGGTTTACATTGTGATGGCTGTGGTGTGATTAATGCCAACCGTGCCACACTTACCACAGGTAAACCACAGATTCAGCAAGGTAGCTTAGACAGCTTTGTGGTGGAAAAAGGCAAAGTCACCGTAGAAGGTAAGGGATTAGATAACAGCAAAGCAGACTATACCGAGATTATTAGCCGAGAAGTTCAAGCCAATGCTGGCGTGTGGACGAATAAAGCACTTAAGGTGGCAACAGGTAAAAACCACATCAAGCGGTCAGATTCTACCGATAATTTGCAAATTATTCACACAACCGCACCGCTTGCATCAGAAAACTCGCCACAATTTGCGGTGGATGTGGGTGAGCTAGGTGGAATGTACGCTGGCAAAATCCACCTGATTGGCACAGAAGCTGGGGTCGGTGTGCGTAATGCAGGGCATATCGGGGCGGGTAGCGATACCCTTCAGATTGACAGCCAAGGGCGGATTATCAACACGGGTACGCTTAATGCTAACGAAGCGGTTAGTCTCACAGCAAGTAAAGGGATTGAAAACAAAGGCAAAATCGAAAACCGTCAAGAGAGCATTCAGCTCACCACACAAGCCGACATCAAACAAGACGGCTCCGTTGTAGCAAGGGGTGGTGATATTCACAAAAAAGCTGCTAAAGCCATTACTCAGCAAGGTGAAACGGTGGCAAAAGGCAATATCACTTACACCGCCCCAACAATCCAAGCGACTACCAATTCATTACTGGCTGCTGGGGTGGCGATTACAGAGAATGACAAAGGCGAAACACGCCAGTTAGACACACAGTCTGCTCAGGGTAAATCGATTCAACTGACTGCAACCAACAGCACAGCCTTGCAAGGAAAAAATCTTGCCTCGGGTAACTTGATTGTCAATGCCGAGCGTATCAACTTAAATCATAGCCAAAATAGTGCCAATAGTATTATCGCTCAAGCTAAAACGGGCAACATTGAAGCCAATTCAGCCTCATTAGTGGCACAAGAAAAATTAAAGCTCAGCACACCTAAAACGCTTTCTACTCAATCTAGTTACATTAGTGCGAAAACAATTGATACAACCCAGCAATCGCTGAATGCGAAAAATGCCATTTGGACACAAACAGGGGAAGGCGATTTTCGTTTAAAAGCCGATACAATAAACACCGAAGGCGGACGCATTACGACTCAAGGGAATTTCTTCGTTGAAGGAAGACACCTTGAGAATAGTGAAGGAACGTTAAGTAGTGGAAAATCCCTTAACCTCAATGTAACAGAGGCTATTCATTCCTCTAGTGGGCGATTGATTGCAGGAAATAATCTCTCTACAACAACCACAAACCTTGAAAATCGAAATGGGCTTATTTATGCAAAACAGGCGGTAACGCTCAATGTGACAGAAAGTATCAAAAATCAATATACTCAAGCTGAAAATCAAGGGATCGTTGCTGGACAGAATTTATCTCTGAATAGTAAGGTGATTGATAATACACAAGGAAAAATCATATCCAATCAAAACGCAAACTTTTCAGTACAAGTGGTGCACAATAAATCAGGCGAAATCTTAGTTGGGAATATCGCTGAGCTTAACACGACAACAATAGATAACCAATCAGGTTTAATTGCTTCAACCAAGGGGAATCTTCATCTCACAACCCATTCTATACTTAATAACCAACAAGGACTGATTAGTGCTGCGGATAATCTTTCTCTTGATACCCAAGGGCTTTCAAACCAGTACGGCAAAGTGGTATCAGGAAATCAACTGACATTGAATACCCATCAGAAAACACTTGATAACCAAGATGGTAGCATCGTGGCACAGACCAAAGGGAAAATTGATACTGGTGCAGTCAATAATCAGCAGGGAGTAATTCGTGCAGATAAAGTACTATCACTCAATTTTCATAATCAACAGCTGGATAACCGCCATACCCAAGGTCAAGGTAAAGGCATTGTAGGGCTAGAGAATATTGTTTTGGAAAGTGTTTCGCACTTACTCAACCAGCACGGGACGATTTATGCTGAGGGCGAATTGAATGCGACAGTGCAACAGACAGCTAATAATACCTTTGGATTAATTCAGGGTAATCGTCAATTAACGCTCTTTGCCAACCTAATTGACAACCAATCAGGCAAAATTAGTACCACCTCAGGAACACTTGCTGCAAATCAACTGGATAACAGCGCGAATACTGATATTGGCTCTGTGATTTCAGGCGATAAGCTAACACTCAAGGTTGCTCAACTGAATAATAAAGGGACTAAGGCAAAAGCCAAAGTACCAACCCAAGGTATTCAAGCCAATAACGTAACTTTAACAACAGAGCATATCAATAACCAACAAGGCGGTATTTATACACTGGATACTGCTGACTTAACTATCCAAAAACACCTAGATAACCAACAAGGCGAAATTGTTTCGGCAAATGCGATTGACCTCAAACACGAAGGTGGCTTAATGGTGAATAACCAAGCAGGGTTAATTCAAGCAAACAAACGTATTGATCTTAAAATGAAAGGGTTGGAGGCAGAGGGTAATATTAAAACCGAAGGGGATTTATCCATTGCTTTAAAAGACAATTTCACTCTAAACAAGGCTTTTGAGGTGGGGAATAATTTAACTCTCCTTACTGAGGGTGATTTTGAAAATAATGTGATACAAGCGGTTAAAAACAACGTGACAATGACTGCAAATCGTATTACCAATAATGCTAATGCAGAGATTTCAGCCAATAAGACCACGCTTAACTCAACAGAATTAACTAATCGAGGAGTAATCGATGGGAATAAGACGCGAATTAATAGTGCCTATGTTACCAATATCGGAACAGGACGTATTTATGGTGATTATTTAGCCTTTAAATCTAAAACAATCAACAACCTTGCTGAAAGCGTCAATGGTGAAACGAAAGCGGGGACGATTGCAGCACGCGAGAAACTCGATTTTGGTGTGGGAACATTAACTAACCGTGATCATGCATTGATTTTAAGTCTCGGTAATTTATCCATTGGTGGTGATCTTGATAATGAGGGAAATGCAATTGGTCAAGCTGAATTGATCGATAATGGCAGTGCAACGATTGAAGCACTGAATGACGGGCATATTAATACAGTTAAATTATTAAATCAGAATTTGGGGTTATTATTTGGGGAAGATTCGAAGAAAGAATCCATTGTTGAATACGCAACAAATCAAAATTCTGAGAGGTATAGCACGAAAGATGGCTGGATTGATTTTCCGCATCGAGCAAAACATAAAAATGCATATTTTCACTTTTTTGATAAAAGTAAAGAAAAAATCGTGAGTGAAAATTGGTATCAGTGGAAATATACAAGAACAACAAATACAACCACTTTGCTAAAAACGGATCCTGCGAAAATTATTATTGGTGGAAATTTACACCTTCAAGGTGATGCTCTAAAAAATAAAGATAGCCATTTAAGTATTGGTCAATCGCTTTGGTTGGGAGATCAGCAGTTCACATCAAATACACTGAGAAAAGATTTGGGCAGTACTATTATTTTAGAAAATATAGAAACTCAAGGTGAAATCCATACAAAAGATGATGGAACACTATTGCTATACGCCCCACGTGGTAGAAAAACTAAAAGTAGCGGTAAAAGTCAGAGACGTTGGTATCATGATAGACCGAAGCTAATTTCAAATAAATTGCCAGAGCATCCAGTTAAATATTTTAGTTTGAATTTGTTAGATAATACTATAGGGCATAAATTAACTTCTAATTCTTCTATTGAGCCACAAACCTTAGCACAAGAGGTGAATATTAACTCTGTTAAGCTAGACTCAATAAAAAATGCTGGAACCAAAGGTGACTCTGCAGATTTACCAACAATACCAAATAGAGATTTGGCATATATTATCAATTCAGGTCAAGTGCTAGGCAAATTAGATACTACCCTCGCTAATCTTGAAGGTAGTGATTTAAAATTCCCAACGATCAAAACTCATCTTGTGGATGTGCGTTTGCCAACGGCAAGCCTATACCGAATCAACCCCGATCATCCCCAAGGTTATTTGGTTGAAACCGATCCGAAGTTTACCCAACGCCAGCAGTGGCTAAGCAGCGACTATATGTTCGAACAGCTCCGCCACAACCACGAGAACGTACATAAACGTTTGGGTGATGGTTTCTATGAACAACGTTTAATCAATGAACAAATCAACCGACTCACAGGTCGCCGTTTTATTGAAGGCTATCGTAATGATGTAGAACAATACAAAGCCTTAATGAATAGCGGCGTGAAATATGCCAAACAATTTAATTTGACAGTAGGTGTTGGTCTAACCGCTCAACAGATGTCTGAGTTGACTACCGATATGGTATGGCTAGTAAATAAAGAATTTACGTTACCAAACGGACAGAAAGTTACCGCTTTAACCCCTCAAGTCTATTTAGTGGCTCGTAATAGTGATATTACGTCCCGAGGTGCATTGATTTCGGCAAATGAAATTATCGGTCGTGTGGATAAATTAGAAAATTCTGGCGTTATCGCAGGACGTGATTTAAGCCATATTCGAACCAACCACCTCGAAAACCGTGGCGTGATTTTAGGTAATACAGTTGATTTATCTGCAAAACAAAATCTCATCAATCTCGGTGGCAGAATTGAGGCGGTAAATTCACTCTCCTTAGAAGCAGGCAAGAAATTAGAGGTTTCAAGCACACTCTCTCATTCCCAAAGTGCAGATGGCAATTTTGAGCGTACGATATTAGACCAAATTGGCACGGTTAAAGTGACAGGCAATAACGGTCACTTAAAATTAAAGAG
>NZ_JBSIUP010000023.1:0-39219 GCF_053654055.1 Ursidibacter sp. B-7004-1
AAAGGTACGCCTTTTTACTATATATCTATAATTTTCCCACTCTCAACCCGAATAACAGAAGTAAACAGCTGTTTTACTTCATCATATTGGTGGGTGACCATCAGCAGTGTCAGATTTTTTTGGATACAAAGGGTATAGACTAACTCTTGTAGCTCTTCTCGTCTAATCGGATCTAATGCGGAGAAAGGCTCATCGAGTAAGAAAATCGGTTTATCTCTCAATAAGGTTCTTGCTAACGCCACACGCTGTTTTTGCCCTCCCGATAATTTATCTGCTCGGCGTGATAAGAAATCAGCAATCCCCATTTGATAAGCGATCTCTTCTACTTTTTCATTTTGTGCTTGGCTTAATCTCAAACTCGGGGTTAAACCTAGTCCTATATTCTGTGAAACAGTTAAATGTGGGAAAAGATTATTATCTTGAAATAGCATTGAAACAGGTCTTTCTGCTGGTTGCGTATGCGTGTGATTTTGCCCAGCAAGGTAAACTTCACCTCGGCTTGCTAGCTCAAATCCAGCAATTAAATTAAGTAATGTACTTTTTCCTGAACCACTTTCACCGATAACTGCAACTCTCTCACCTTTTGCAATATTTAACTTAAATTTCATCGGCAGTTCAGGATAGTCAAACTCGACATTCATTTGGATCATCTATTTTGTTCTCTCTGTTCAATAATCAAAAAGGGAAAAAATGCCAAAAGCATTAACATCAGTGCCGTTACTGCGGCATCTTCCATTCGGTAACTCCCTAATTGTTGATAAAGTAGGTAAGGTAACGTACTGAAATCAGGGCTACCAAAAAAGGCAATGACGGTAAAACTGCCTAAACTAGCCGACATTGCAAGAGCAAAAGCATTACGAAGCGGTCGGATCAGGTAATTTTTTTCCACAATCCACCAACGGCGAAAGCCTGTAATACCTAATTCTCTCGCTAATTTATCGTGGGTAATAAAGGCTTCCCAAACTGCAGTAAATAGCAGGCGATAAATGTAGGGCAGTAGCATCAATCCGTTACATACTCCAACCAAGTATAAGAGTTGCCAAGTAGAAAGCGGTATATCTATCAATAATAAAAACAAACCGACAGCTAACATAAATACGGGCATAATTAACGGATAAGTCGCCACACCAGCTAGAAAACTATGGAGAATTTTATGTTTTTGATACGCTAAATTCTTCGCTTCAAGGGCAATCAAATAGGCGACAATGATCACTGTTACCGCTGCAATCGCACTGAGTAAGAGTGAAAATCGTGTCGCTTCCCACAGTAGTGGGTTTGTTAAGCGTGTAAAGAAGTGAGAAACACTAATGCCTGTCCAAATAACATTTGCGATAGGTATTAAGATCATCATTCCCATTAAAATTATAACGCTTTGTAATAACCTTTTATTAACGCCTTTAGCTTTGGGTTTCCAAATATGATCGACTGGAATAGCGGTATTTTTACCCTGAGAAAATGCAAATTTCGTTAAAATATCCATCGTAATCTGCAAGATAATCCCGACTAGAATTTGGGTCATTATCAACATTACCGCTTTTGCAAAATCAAATTCAAAAGTTACCGCTTGATAAATAGCAACTTCAAGAGTGCTATATTTTGGTCCACCTCCCAGCATTAACACTATCGGGAAACTAGTAAAACAGATTAGAAAAATATTCATAAAGGTATAAGGCAATATCTTTTTCAGCATTGGTAACTCAACAATTTGTATATATCGCCAGCCTTGTAAATTTAACTGAGCTGCAAGTTGATGTTGGCTACTTGGGATTAAATGTAAGGCTTCCAAACAATATTTAGTCGCCAATGGAATATTGAAGAACAAATGAGCCAGTAAAATCCCCTGCAAACCATATAGATTAAACGCAGCAGGGATACCTAAATATTTTAAGAACTGCATTACCCAGCCTGAATTTCCCCATACCCCGACAATGGCAAAAATAACTACTAAAGATGGTAATGCCCACGCAAAAGAGATGAGCTTATAGAGTAATGCTTTCCCTTTAAAATTGAGATAAAAAAAACTGCGAGCGAGAAAAACACCAAGAATTGTAGAGAAAAGTGCGGAAAGTAACGCTTGCCATAAGCTCTGTTTGAGAATTTGTAATGCCTCCCCAACAGACCAAAAAGTTTCATCGGCACGATGTTCAAATAACGCCCATAAACTAAACGCATAAAGTGCCACAATAATGGTGTAAATCGACCAAGCAGAAAAAGCAGTAAATCGGCGTAGCATCACATATCATAACAAAAAGAATAGATAAGCTAATTTACCCTATTTCATTGAGGTAGTCGATGATGTTTGAAGTGGGATAAAATCATCTTAGGTTTGTTCTTTCTCAAAGAAATTTATCATTGTCTCTGCTACGCTCTGTTTTTTTACCCATAAGGATATATTATGAGCAAGACTTTTAGCGATGAAGCAGAAAACTGCAAAGTAAATTGTAAACCGACTAGTACAGCAATGTTTGATAATGCCGATTCTCAAATTGATTTTGAGCAACATTATCCAGATCAAGAAACTGCTCAGCAAGCACTTGATTTTTTAATCAATAAAGCCAAACAAATTGAAAATGAGCCTTGCCAAATAACACATCAATTCATTTCACAAGAAGATGGCGTTACACTTAATGCAACATTTAATTTTAGTTGCCAAGCAGAGGCGGTCTTATTTCAGCTTGCGTTGCGGTAGAATTTAGTAGATTTAGCGAGTTTAGAATTTCAACCAACTTTTGCCATACTTGTTGGGCTGAAATATTTTCCATTCCTTGAGCTTGTAGATAGTGTTGATTTTTACCATAAGCACCAATGAGATTGGGATCTGTTGCACCATATAAAATAATATTCGGCTTATCTAACGCTGCGGTTAAATGGCTAAGTCCTGTATCAACAGAAACCACTGCTTGAGCATTCGTAATTTGATCTGCAAGCTCCGTTAAACTTAACTTGGGCAACACTTTAATTTTTTCTGATTGTTCAGCCAAACGAGTTGCTCGCTCAAATTCTTTTTGATTTCCCCAAGGTAAACGAATTTCTACCCCTGAATTGACACAATGTTCAAAAAGCTCAGACCACGAATTTTCTTGCCAATGTTTGTCTGCCCTTGTTGTTGCGTGAATAGCAATTAGATAAGGCGAAGCGGTGAGATTTTCCCGTTCTTTTGCAAGTGAAGTGAAATGACGTGCAATAGCATAATCGCCAAGTGTATCAGGTAACGAATACCCCAAACTTTGAGCAAATAACTGACGAATACGTTCAACGGCGTGTTGCTGATAGGAAATAGCGTGTCGTTTGTCATAAAACAAGGTGGCTATTGGTTCACGAATAGAGTGGCGATCATAACCGTGTTTTTTGCCTTTGGCTAAACGAGTCACAAAGAAAGCACTTTTGAATAGCCCTTGAGCATCAATTACAACATCATAATTTTCTTGCTGTAATTGCTGTTTGAATGATGCCCATTGTTGTAAAGTTTCTTGAGAAAGTAACCGCTTACGCCACGCTCGAAATGCAAAAGGAATGACCTTTTTTACCGCTGAATGCCAACGGGGAATTTCTGCGAAAGCAGGCTCAACGACCCAATCTATTCGGAGATCGGGTATCTTATTTTGAGCATCAGTAAGTGCGGGTAAAGTATGAATAACATCGCCCATTGATGATGTTTTTATAAGGCAAACTTTCATCTCTAATTTACTTTCCCAATCAGTTCATTTAATTTGGCTAATACCATTTCAGGCTGAATATCGATCAAGCTTTGATGATAACCTTCTGCACTATCTTGTGCCTTACGCACTTTAATTAGCCCACCATCAATTAAACGAATAATCACTGCATTCTGTGATAGTGGTGGTGTATATTGTGGGCTTGTTGGGCCATAAAGAGCCACTAATGGACGATTTAACGCCGCAGCAATATGCATCAACCCAGAATCATTGCTAACTATGGCAACGCAATCGGCAATTAAATCTACCGCTTGATTCAGATCCGTTTGCCCTGCTAGGTTAATACAATAACGTTGCTGTTCCGCTGATAATGAGGTACGGATTTCTTCGCCAACAGTTTCATCTTTCTTCGAGCCGAATAACCGAATAGCGTAACCTTGTTCAATCAATTTTTGTGCCACTTTTGCATAGTGATAATGCGGATAACGCTTTGCAGGCCCAAACTCAGCCCCTGGACAAAAACCGATTGCTGGGCGATTTTCTGCATAATCTAGCTGTTTAGCAAAATGTTGCTTTGTTTGAATAATCTGCTCAACGTTCACTTGCAAATAAGGGTACGGAATAGGTAATTGTTCAGCAATGGGAATATGCCCTTTATCAAAAGCAAGAGCCACATAACGTTGCACCATTAGTGGATAATCCTGTTTATTCGCTCTGAGATCATTCAATAATCCATAACGCATTTCACCTTTCCAACCACGACGATGGGGAATGCGAGCAAAAAAGGGAATAAAAGAAGATTTAAGAGAGTTAGGTAAAACAATCGCCATTTGGTACTGATTTTGTGAATTTTTGCCTAAATCATACCGCTTACAGAGTGCAAAAGAGCCGTGTCCAATCGGCATTGAAATTGCTTTACGCACTTCTGGCATTCTAGCTAACAAAGGACGACACCAATCGGGAGCCATTACATCAATATGACAATCAGGATAATTTTGTTTAAGCTGCTGATATAAGCTGTGGGACATCATCATATCCCCAACCCAAGATGGCGCAATAATCAAAATATTCATATAACTTCCCTTTATGATTGTTTAATACATTTTTCCGCAAGTAAATTGTTGCGGTTGTCTCGTAATGTGCCTACGCCATTAAAATCTTCTGTCCAAATCCAACGAATATTGCTGTATTTCTTCCCTTGTGTAACTACACTTGGTGATAGTGTGTAAGAAGAACGATTAAAAGTAAGTGTAATCGGACTATTTTTTTTACTATTTAAAAATTGAACTCGCAAGGTTTGATTCTTTGCACATTGATAACTGATGATACGCTGTTTTTTCACTACATCAGTTTTAATTTGTGGCACGCTCTGTTCAGGTTGTTGAATTTGTTGTTCAACTTGTTCTGCTGGAGCAATGGTTGTTGTACTACATCCTAGTAGTACAGTAGTAGTGAGCAAAGAAAATGCTTTTTTCCATAAATACATTGTTGTCCCCTTAATGTCAGTCAGAAAAAAAGAGCAACGCAATGCGTTGCTCCAAGTTTTAGTTATTATTTATAAATGTAACTACCATTCGCTTGGCGGATAAATTTTCCACCAGAGCCAATATGCATTTCAGTAACACGATTATTTGCATCTAAACGAACCGTTACTTTTTCACCCACTTTCAAATTACTTACAATGTTGTTTACTTTACTCATTGCATTAACATCTGAAATATTCAAATTGTTATCTCTGAATACTTGCATTAGAGAAACTCCCTTCGGTACAACCATTGTTTTACTTGAAACAGCATTTGATGTAACTTCAACTGTTTTTGTTGGTGCTGGTTTAACCACAGCAGGTTTAGTTTCAACAACTTTCGCTGGTGCTTTTTCTACTTTTGGTTGTGATTGTGCTTTTTTTACTGGCTCAGATGTTGATTTACTTTCTGGTTGATAAATCACACTTCCTGTTGTTTCTGGTTTTTTCACAGGTTGAGTAACCACAGGTTTAGTTTCTGTTACTTTTGGTTCAGGTTTAGCTTCGGCAGGTTTTGCTACAACAGCAGGTGTTGGCTCTACACGATTTTCAACAGTAGATTGAGCTATTTCTGTTGTTTGAGCAGGTTGTTCTACCACAGTATTTATTGCTGTTTGCTCCGTAGTTTGTTGGTCAGCTTTTGCTTGTGCCATTTGAGCTTCTTGTTGTGCTTTAGCTTCTGCTTCAGCTCGTTTTGCTTCTTCTTCATCAACAGGGCGGAATTCAATTGGTAAACTGGTACCTTGTTCTTGTAATGATTCCACCGTTTCAGGTGTATTCGGTTTTAATAAGAAAAATGCTAATAATAGAGCAAGTGCTAATAAAATCACGATCAATAAACGGCGATATTTTGATGGTACTTTTTCTGCCACAGAAGGCTTAGCCGTTTGGACTGTCTGAGTAGGAATTACTCGCTCAACCGTATTTGGATTCACTGCATTTACTTTTTCCTGCTCATTCACAGGTGGCTGTACTGTTTTTGGCTCATCGACTTTAGGTGTATCAACTGTAGCATTTGCTTTAGCTGGAGCTTTATCAGTATCATCAATAACAGGAGCAAATGCAAAACCTTTTGGTTTATGAGTGTCTTCTGTTGTTTCTATTTTAGGTGCATTTTCTTTTAACATTGTTTGTTCTTCTAGGGTTGATAACTCATTTGCTTTATCCACAGGACGTTTCATTACGGGTGTGAATGTGTAATTAGGTGCTTGTTTCGATGATAACGAAAACATCACTTTCGGTTTTGTGACTTCTGTTTCGTGATGTTGTTCAATTTCTTTTTCTACTTCTGTTGTAGTTGCTGTTGGCTGACCAAAAGTCGGCTCTTTACGTTGATTATATTGGCTCATAAAAATCCAAGGAAAATAACTAAAAAAACGGCAATTATTTTAAAGGATTTATTGCCTATCATCATCAAATTTCTTTTAAATCACCATTTTATTTATGTTATACCCATTATTTTTTCGATCAAGATCGAAAAATGAATTAGCCTTTCTTGAGCTTATTCTGCCAATGATTAAAGTAGCGACTATTCGTTTTATATCAACCAAAACACAGAAAGGAGCTATTTATTATGAAAAAACTCACTCAATATGCCGCAGCCCTACTTTTAAGTGCATTTAGCTTAACGGCTAGTGCAGAAGAAAAAAGTGTAAGCACAGCACCTGAAACGCAAACTCAAGTACAAGCGGTTCAAACACAAGCCAAAATTGCAAATCCAAATGCAATCAATATCAACACCGCAACTGCATCAGAATTACAGGATAAATTAGTTGGTATCGGTGCTAAAAAAGCACAAGCCATTGTGGAATATCGAGAAAAAAATGGTAAATTTCTCAATATTGAACAATTAACAGAAGTATCGGGTATTGGAAAAGCAACGCTTGATAAAAATCGTGATCGTATTGTTTTAGAGTAATCTAACCGCTTATTCCCCTTATCGCTTTACCCTGCTGTATAAGGGGAACTTGCTTAGATTGTAAACTTTGTGACTTTTGCTATACTGCTCGCCTTTTGAAAGTTTGAAAGATCAGAACATAGGATAGTCAAATGTCATTAACAGCTTATAAAGCACCAAGTTATGCACAACGTGCGAAAATTGCATTTCAATATTTAATGCCACAACAAGGTTTAACTCGCCTTGCTGGGTGGTTTGCGGAAAAAAAATTAGGTGCATTAACCCATCTTGTAATTAAAGTATTTGCCAAGAAATACCAAGTTAATTTATCTGAAGCAGAGAAAAGCAATCCTTCAGATTATGCTACTTTTAATGAGTTTTTTATCCGTCCTCTGAAAGAAAATGCACGCCCTGTCGATCAAGATACTCAAACCTTATGTTTACCCGCTGATGGTAGAGTAAGCGAAGCTGGGCAGATTACACAAAACTTACTATTACAAGCCAAAGGGCATACGTTTACCTTAGAAACACTACTGGCTAACGACATCGCATTAGCCGAAAAATTTAAAGATGGTCAATTTATTACCACTTATCTCTCCCCAAGAGATTACCATCGTGTGCATATGCCTTGTGATGCAACACTACGCAAGATGATTTACGTTCCAGGTGAATTATTTTCAGTTAATCCCTTTTTAGCAGAACACATTCCAAACTTATTTGCTCGTAACGAACGTGTGATTTGTGAATTTGATACAGCGTTTGGCACAATGGTTCAGATTTTAGTAGGAGCAACCATTACTGCGAGTATGAGTACTGTTTGGGCGGGGGTTATTAACCCACCACGTTCAAAAGAAGTTCTTGTGTACGAATATCTTGCAGAAGGAGAAAGTGCAATTCATCTCAAAAAAGGGCAAGAAATGGGGGCTTTCCGCTTAGGTTCAACAGTTATTAACCTTTTCCCTAAAGAGAGTGTTGCTTTATCTTCTCATCTTATTGCTGGCGAGCCAACCCGAATGGGCGAACCTTTAGCAAAAATCCTTAGTTAAAATCAAATAAACGAAAGCGAGTGGTAGCCCTACTCGCTTTTTTGTCTATAATTGCAAAATATTTTCTTAAAATAACCGCTTATATCAAAATGAAAAAAATTTTTTTACTTCCTCTTATTGTTTTTGTGGGACTTATTATTGCCTTTATGGTGCAACTGCAACGTAATTCAAATGGAGAAGATCCTAAAATGCTTGAGTCAAGCCTAATAGGCAAAACAATTCCTGAATTTCAACTTGAATCTTTATACGATGAAAAACAAAATGTTAATGCTAATGTTGTTAAAACAGGCTCGCCAAGATTATTAAATGTCTGGGCAACTTGGTGTCCAACTTGTTTTGCTGAACATCAGTATTTAACTGAGCTTGCAAAACAAGGCATTGAAATTGTTGGTATTGATTATAAAGATGAACGAGCTAAAGCATTAAAATTCTTAGAAAACTATGGAGATCCTTATAAAGCAGTTATTTACGATCCCAAAGGTTCTCTTGGCTTAGATTTAGGCGTATATGGTGCACCTGAGACATTTATTTTAGATGGGCAAGGGAAAATTCATTATCGTCACGCTGGAGATGTAAATGCAAAAGTGTGGAATGAAGTACTTAAACCAATCTACGATAAATTAAAAGGAAATACACAATAATGAAAAAATGGCTTGCACTTTTATTGATTCTACCTACATTAAGTATTGCTAGTCAGCAAATTCAACAATTCGATAATACACAGCAAGAATCTGATTATCGAGCACTCATTCAAGAATTACGTTGTCCACAATGCCAAAATAACAACATTGCTGATTCCAACGCAACTATTGCCACAGATATGCGTAATAAAACACTAGAATTACTCAAACAAGGGAAAAGCAAAGATGAAGTGGTTAATTATATGGTAGAACGTTATGGCAACTTTGTGACTTACGATCCTCCTATAACCCCAGCCACCATAATGTTATGGTTAATGCCTATCCTATTGATTTTAATTGGTTTTAGCATAATGTTGAAACGAAAAAAATCAAATATACAAGCGGTGGGTTCAGACAAATCTTTTGCAAAAAATCTTGACCAAGAACGCTTAAAACAAATTTTGAACGATAAGGAACAATAATGAATTTTTGGATCATCGCAATATGGATTACGCTAGCAATCAGTGCTATCGCATTCTATCCATTATTAAAAAGAAATACGCATCAAAATAGCAAAAAACGTAATGAATTAAATAAAGCATTTTATTTTGATCGCCTTAAAGAAGTAGAACAAGAAGAAAAAGAAGGACTCATTGAAGATAATCAACAGAGTAAATTGGAGTTACAACAAAGCCTATTAGATGATATTCCATCACAGCCTGATATTACTGTTGATAGGAAAAAATCACTAAGTCCATTATGGTTTATGAGACTTATTATCCTAGTTATAGGAATGAGTTCTGCAATTTATTGGAATGTTGGTTCGTGGTTTACAGGCACGATGCTAGAAATGACACATAAAAAATTGGATTATTTCTATGAACGTATCAAAACAGAAGAAACAGACCCACTTTCAGATCAAGAACTCAATCAGTTTGCAATGGCATTACGAGTTGAATTACAAGAGAAACCTACTGACGATAAATCATGGTTTATGCTTGGACAAGTTGGAATGGCATTAGATAATGGACAAATCGCTCTTGATAGCTACGCTAAGGCGGTAGCATTAAAGCCTGATAATCTACAATATAAGCAAAAATACGCTCAATTATTACTTTTCTCTAGCGATCCGAAAGATAAAGAGAAAGGTGAAGAAGTGGTAAAAGAGATTATTCGAATCGATCATACTAATGTTGATGCTTTGAGCTTACTGGCTTTATCCTCTTTTGAAAAAGAAGATTATAAAATGGCAGCAATGACTTGGGGAATGATGCTTAAATTTTTACCTGAAAATGACCCTCGCAGACCAACCATTGAGCGTAGCATTCAATCGGCACTTTCAATGATTAAAACAGAGAATAAATAAGTATTAGATAAGATTTTTACTTAAATCTCAGCGTAAATATTGCTAATATTTGACGAGTTATATTTTTATAGAATAGCCATTATGATCCCACGTTTAGCAAACACACCACAACTGACAGAAACTGTACAAGCTTTCCTTAACGAGCTTGTAGAACAACATTTTTCAGGCGATATTGCATCAAGTTATGCCGATCGTCTTTCGCTTGCAACGGATAACAGCGTTTATCAGCAAATACCACAAGCGATTTTATTCCCCAAATCAGTGACTGATGTAGTTATTTTAACCAAGCTAGCTCAAAAAGCTCCGTTTCAAGCATTAACATTTACCCCAAGGGGCGGTGGAACGGGCACGAATGGACAATCGCTCAACAACAATATCATTGTTGATCTTTCTCGCCATATGAAACAGATCTTAGAACTTAACGTAGAAGAGCGTTGGGTTCGAGTACAAGCAGGCGTGGTTAAAGACCAACTGAACCAATACTTAAAGCCCTATGGCTTATTCTTTTCCCCAGAATTATCGACCAGTAATCGAGCCACATTAGGCGGAATGATTAACACTGATGCTTCAGGGCAAGGTTCATTACAATATGGGAAAACCTCCGATCATATTTTGGCGATCAAATCCGTATTGATGAACGGGGAAATTTTAGACACACAAGCGGTGAGATCCGACAACTTTTCTGCAAATCTTGCCGAATTACCTTTATCTGAAAATGGTAAAAAGATTCATCAAGAAATTTTCCAACGCTGCAAAACCCTACGTCCAGTCGTTTTAAAAGAATTGCCACAGTTAAACCGTTTTTTAACAGGCTATGATTTAAAAAATGTATTTAATGATGACGAATCTGAATTTAATTTAACTCGTATTCTTACTGGTTCGGAAGGCTCTCTAGCCTTTATTTGCGAAGCTAAACTCAATTTATTACCCATTCCCAAATATCGTACGCTAATCAATATCAAATATAACTCTTTTGATGCCGCCTTACGTTCTGCCCCTTTTATGCTACAAGCTAAAGCGTTATCAGTAGAAACCGTTGATTCCAAAGTATTAAACTTAGCCAAGCAAGATATTGTATGGCACTCCGTTTCAGATCTTTTAACTGAAGATGAACAGAACCCAATTTTAGGGATCAACATTGTAGAATATGCGTCAAATGATCAGGGTCTCAATGAACAACTTGTCGCCGATCTTTGTTGCTCGCTTGATCAAAAAATTGCCAATAATGAAAGCGGTCTGATTGGCTACCAAATTTGCAAAGAGATCGATTCAATTGAGAAAATTTACGCAATGCGGAAAAAAGCAGTAGGATTGCTCGGTAATGCAAAAGGTTGGGCAAAACCTATCGCTTTTGTGGAAGATACCTGTGTTCCTCCTGAAAATTTAGCCGATTATATTGTTGAATTTCGCCAATTACTTGATGAAAACGGCTTGGAATATGGAATGTTCGGACACGTTGATGCAGGTGTTCTTCACGTTCGCCCTGCCCTTGATTTATGCGATAAAGCACAGGTGCAAAAATTCAAACAGATTTCCGATAAAGTGGTTGAACTCACTGCCAAATATGGTGGCTTAATCTGGGGAGAACACGGAAAAGGTATGCGTTCTGCCTATGGTGAACGCTTTTTTGGAGAAACGTTATGGCAAGAGCTACGCTATATTAAGCAGCTGTTTGATCCACAAAATCGCTTAAATCCAGGTAAAATTTGTACACCGTTACATCGCCAAGATGAGCTTTACCCAATTGACTCACAAATGCGTGCTGATTTTGATCGCCAAATTCCGATCCAAGTGCGTGAAAATTTTAAAGGTGCGATGAACTGTAATGGTAATGGGCTATGTTTTAATTTTGATGTACACAGCACAATGTGTCCATCAATGAAAATCTCTGGTAATCGCCTTTTCTCACCCAAAGGGCGTGCGGCATTGGTTCGTGAGTGGTTACGCTTATTGGCAGAGAAAAATGTATCCCCTGACGATATTATTTTCAAGCCACATAAAAATGGTAGAAAATTGGTCGATTTTGCGAAAAAACTACGCAATCACTGGTATAAAAAGCAAGAGTATGATTTCTCTCACGAAGTGAAAGCGGCAATGGATACTTGCCTAGCCTGTAAAGCCTGTGCTAGCCAATGTCCGATCAAAATTGATGTGCCGACTTTCCGAGCTCAATTTAATGAGCTTTACCATAGCCGTTATTTCCGCCCGATAAAAGATTATGTGGTCTCAAATTTAGAGCGTGTCGCACCGTTAATGGCAAAACAACCTGCTTTCTTTAATTTCTTCAGTGCGAATAAATGGGCGGAAAATATCGCAAGTAAAACCATTGGAATGGTTGATTTGCCTGCTCTTTCTGTACCCAATTTACAGCAGCAGCTCAATCAAATCGGTTACCAAGCTGAAAGTTTAGAAAGCCTTGAGCAACAAATCACAAGCGGTCAGATCGGACAAGATATTTACCAATATCTATTTGTGGTACAAGATCCTTTCACTTCTTATTATGATGCTAAAGTTGTGGCAGATTTTGTTAATCTATGCCAAAAAATCGGTTTTAAACCGATTGTATTGCCATTTAAACCAACAGGAAAAGCCCAACACGTTAAAGGCTTTTTACATCAATTTGCCAGAACAGCGAAAAACCAAGCAGATTTCCTGACTCGTTTAGCAAAATTAGGAATCCCAATGGTTGGGGTGGATCCTGCATTAACCTTAATTTATCGTGAAGAATATCGAGATATTTTGAAAGAAGAATGTGGCGAGTTTAAAGTACAACTTGCACACGAATGGCTACTCAGTCAGCTCAAACAAGGGCATTTACATACCTGCAAAAAATCAGCCGAAACAGACCGCTTACAATGGCATTTATTTAGCCACTGTACAGAATCAACCGCTTTACCTAATAGCACAAAAGAGTGGCAACAAATTTTTGCCCATTTTGGCGAACGCTTAGTAGGAGAAAATACGGGCTGTTGTGGAATGGCTGGAACATTTGGACACGAAACGAAACATATTGCGATGTCGAAAGCGATTTATGCTCAATCGTGGCAGAAAAAACTTAATGGTAAAGATCTTGATCGCTGTTTAGCCACAGGTTATTCCTGCCGTAGCCAAGTAAAACGGATGGAACATCGGGTCTTAAAGCACCCTGTTCAAGCATTATTGAGTATCTTATAAGGTAATTTGATGATTTGGAAAAAAACGCTCTCACTTTCGCAACTTAATCAACTTTGCCAAAATTGTGCCGTATCACATTTAGGGATCGAATTTACTGCACAAGGCGAAAACTGGCTAGAAGCTACGCTAGTGGTTGATTATCGTACCACTCAGCCTTTCGGTTTATTACACGGTGGCATAAGTGCCACCCTTGCTGAAACCGTTGCATCAGCGGCAGCTCTACTCTGTTGTGAAGAACATCAATTCCCAGTAGGCACAGAACTCAACATTAGCCACCTAAAAGCAATTAAGCAAGGAAAGGCCACTGCCAAAGCCACTCCACTGCATTTAGGCAAGACACATCAAGTATGGCAAGTAATGATTTATGATGAGCAAATGCAACTATGCGCAGTGGCGAGACTTAGTATTAAATTACTAAATCAAACATAGTGCTACTTTAGCGAGTAAATCTATCAAAAATGAGATGTAGATCATAAAACAAGCAAAAAACTATCCCATTTTTGTTTAAATATTGTTACACTCAAAAGTAACATTTATTTAACAAATTTAGGAGAAAGATATGACAGCTTCATCTCAACAAATCATTCATCAAACCGAACAATATGGTGCTCGCAACTATTTACCGTTACCTATCGTAATTAGCAAAGCAGAAGGTATTTGGGTGAAAGATCCTGAAGGTAAACGTTATTTAGATATGTTAAGTGCCTACTCTGCGGTCAATCAAGGGCATTGTCATCCTAAAATTGTGAAAGCATTAAAAGACCAAGCGGAACGTGTTACTTTAACTTCTCGTGCTTTTTATAACGATCAGCTTGGGCCTTGGTATGAAAAAATCTGTAAGCTAGGTAAGAAATCAATGGCATTACCAATGAATACAGGGGCGGAAGCGGTAGAAACAGCAATTAAAACTGCACGCCGTTGGGGTTACGATGTAAAAGGTATTGCAAAAGATCGAGCGGAAATTATCGCTTGTGTAGGCAACTTCCACGGTAGAACAATGGCGGCGGTTTCGCTCTCTTCTGATCCTGATTATCAACGTGGTTTTGGGCCGTTATTAGGTGGGATTAAGTTAGTGCCTTATGGTGATTTAGATGCACTGAAAAATGCGATCACACCAAATACGGCGGCATTCTTAGTTGAACCAATTCAAGGGGAAGCAGGTATTTTAATTCCACCACAAGGTTTCTTAAAACAAGCCTACGAACTATGTAAAGAAAACAATGTACTGTTTATTGCTGATGAAATTCAAGCTGGCTTAGGTAGAACAGGGAAATTATTTGCTTGCGAGTGGGAAGGTTTTGAGCCAGATATCTATATTTTAGGTAAAGCATTAGGTGGTGGTGTATTCCCAATCTCTTGTGTGTTAGCCGATAAAGAAATTTTAGGTGTGTTTAATCCAGGTTCTCACGGTTCAACTTTTGGCGGAAATCCACTCGCTTGTGCAGTATCTCTTGCGGCTCTTGATGTTTTAGTGGAAGAGAACTTAGCGGAACGTTCTCGTGAATTAGGTGAATACTTCCTAAATGAATTGAAAAAAATTGAGTATCCGAAAATTAAAGAGGTGCGTGGACGTGGTTTATTTATTGGTTTAGAACTAACAGAAGCCGCTCGCCCATACTGTGAAGCCTTAAAAGAAAAAGGACTATTATGTAAAGAAACCCACGACACTGTTATTCGTTTTGCCCCTCCATTAGTAATTGAGAAAGCGGATTTAGATTGGGCGTTAGAACGTATTCGTGAAGTGCTAAAATAAGGGCTGATCTTGCAAAAAAATTAAAAAATCTGACCGCTTCCCAAGGAGGAAATATGGCAAACACAACAGAACAACAAAACATTCGGATCCCGTTTTTTTATGCCTTTTTACCCGTATTGATAATGGTATCCGTAATGGCGGTTGCGATTATCAAATTTGAAGCATCGCCACATATTCCACTGTTAATTGGGGCAATTGCCGCCAGTATCATTGCTCTTGCCTTCGGTTATCGTTGGGATACTATCGAAAAAGGGATCTATCGTGGCATCAAAATGGCACTACCTGCGATAGTGATCATTATTATGATTGGCTTAACCATTGGGGCTTGGCTTGGGGGTGGTATTGTTGCAACAATGATCTATTACGGCTTAAAACTAATCTCACCTTCGCTGTTTTTATTTACCATCTGTATTATCTGTGCGATTGTTACTTTAGCTATTGGGAGTTCTTGGTCCACAATGGGAACAATTGGTGTAGCAGCAATGGGAATTGGGTTGAGCATTGGCATTCCAGCCCCAATGGTGGCAGGGGCGGTAATTTCAGGAGCGTATTTCGGCGATAAAATGTCACCTCTTTCTGATACGACCAACCTTGCCGCAGGTATCACAAATACCCCTCTCTTTGATCATATCCGCCATATGCTTGTAACCACCGTACCTGCTTTCTTAATTGCATTAGCGGTTTATTTCTACCTAGGTTTACAATTTAGTGCAGAGAACTTAGATTTAGCAAAAATCACTGATGTAATGCAAGCAATGGAAAAACATTTTGTGATTTCACCTTGGCTATTATTAGTGCCTTTGATGGTTGTGGTTTTAGTGGCGAAAAAAGTCCCTGCGTTACCTGCACTCACTGCTGGGATTTTGCTCGGTTGGTTATGCCATATCTTTGTTCAAGGCGGAGAGGTTGGTGTTGCGGTTAAAACCTTGCACGATGGATTCAAAATTGAGAGTGGTCACGAGATGATCGATACGCTCTTTAATCGTGGTGGTATTGAATCTATGATGTACACCATTTCATTAACCATTGTAGCAATGACATTCGGTGGGATTGCAGAACAAACAGGAATGTTGCGTTCCGTTGTGGAAACAATTTTGAATTTTGCCAAAAAAGCATCAAGTGTCATTATTGCGACCATCGTTTCTGCAATAGTTACTAATGTTACAACATCAGAGCAGTATATTTCAATTTTATTACCTGGTCGTATGTATGTAAAAGCCTACCAAGATAAAGGTTTAAGCTCGAAAAATCTCTCTCGAGCTTTAGAAGATGGTGGTACAGTAACTTCTGTATTAGTGCCTTGGAATACTTGTGGTGTTTATGCGTTCTCAATGTTACAAGTTAGTGCATTTGAATATGCCCCGTATGCTGTAATGAACTATATGATCCCAATTATTGCGATTATTCTCGCAAGTTTAAATATTCGTATTGAATATTTGACCCCAGAAGAAAAAGCGGCTTTAGAGAATAAAGCCTAGTCTTCAATTATCTAAAAGCGGTGCGATTTGTTAAATTTTTTGCAAATCGTACCGCTTTGTTTTATTGATAGACTAACCTAGCTATTTTTTATGCTATAATCCGCCCCTTTTTATTATTGAATAAATTATATATGGAACAAAATCTCGTTAATTTCCTCACTCATACACTAGAAGGCTTAAAAGCAGAAGATATTCAAGCCATTGATGTGAAAGGAAAATCATCAATTACTGACACAATGATTTTATGTACTGGTACATCAAGCCGTCACGTTGCATCAACAGCGGATAACTTAATTGCTGAAAGTAAAAAAGCTGGCTTAGATGTCTTTGCTCACGAAGGCAAAGCAGTAGCAGATTGGATTGTGATCGATTTCGGGCAAGCGATTGTCCATATTTTGCAACGTGAAAGTCGTGAAATGTATCAATTAGAAAAACTCTGGGCATAATGAAAATCCAATTAATTGCAGTCGGAACAAAAATGCCTGATTGGGTGACAAAAGGCTTTGAAGAATATCAACGCCGTTTCCCCAAAGATTTCCCTTTTGAGCTGATCGAAATTCCTGCGGGTAAGCGGGGAAAAAACGCAGACATAAAGCGTATCCTAGAGCAAGAAGGCAAAGCAATGCTAGCGGCAGCTGGGCGAAATCGAGTGGTAACACTTGATATTCCAGGGAAACCTTGGACGACAGAGCAACTCGCTCAACAATTTGAAGCGTGGAAAAATGATGGGCGTGATGTCTGCTTATTGATTGGTGGCCCTGAAGGGCTTTCCCCTGAATGTAAAGCAGCGGCTGAACAGAGTTGGTCTCTTTCGCCTTTAACCTTACCACATCCATTGGTAAGAATTGTTGTTGCAGAGAGTTTATACCGAGCGTGGTCTTTAACGGCAAACCACCCTTATCATCGAGAGTAGTACGAGAATATAGATGTTTGGTAAATTAAGTAAATTCAGCCCACCAAAACAGCGAGAGAAAATTCGTAACGGACAAGCAGAGAAAAATCTGTTTGTCCGTCGTGCTTTGATCGCATTTTTAGGTGTATTGGGTTTAACAGGCGTATTGCTAACTAATTTATATCATTTGCAAGTGCGTGATTATGACACTTACCAAACTCGCTCAAATGGCAACCGCATTAAATTATTGCCTATTCCACCTGTTAGAGGTTTGATTTATGACCGAAACGGCAAAGTATTGGCAGAAAATCTGACATTCTTTGGGCTATATATCGTACCTGAAAAAGTGAACAACTTGGACGAAACCCTTATCGAACTTAAAACGATTGTCGGTTTAACCGATGAGGATATTGAGAATTTTCGTAAAGAGCGTGCAAGATCTTCCCGCTATACTCCAATATTACTTAAACCTAATTTAACCGAAGAACAAATTGCTCGTTTTTCAGTAAATCAATATCGCTTTCCAAGCCTTGACGTACAACCTTACTTTAAACGAACTTACCCTTATGGTGATGTGCTTACACATATTCTAGGCTATGTCGCTAAAATCAACGATAAAGACAAGCAACGTTTACAAGACGAAGGGAAATTCGGTAACTATGCAGGTTCTCACGACATTGGTAAATTGGGGATTGAAAAGTTCTACGAAGAACAATTACACGGGCAAACAGGTTTTGAAGAAGTTGAAATCAATAACCGTGGCAAAGTTATCCGCAAATTGCGTGATCAACCTGCAGTGGCAGGTAGCAGTATTCGTCTGACGCTTGATGTGGAATTGCAACAATATGTTTCATCGTTAATCGGTAATGAGAAAGGAGCGATTGTGGTGCTCGATCCGAAAGATAGTAGTATCTTAGCGATGGTAACGAACCCAAGTTATGATAACAATCTCTTTGTTGATGGTATTTCAGGCAGAGATTATAAGAAGTTATTAGATGATGAGGATCGCCCACTTTACAGCCGAGCAACACAAGGCACTTATCCCCCTGCATCAACCATCAAACCATTTATGGCAGTTGCAGGGCTAACCGAAAATAAAATTACCGCAGGCAGTACAGTATTTGACCCAGGTTATTGGATTTTACCTGGCACAACACAACGTTTTCGTGACTGGAAGCGAAGTGGACACGGTAGAACAGATATAAATAAAGCCATTGTAGAATCCTCGGATACTTACTTTTATCAGCTCGCCTATGATATGGGAATTGATAAAATGTCAGATTGGATGAAACGCTTTGGTTTTGGCGTAAAAACTGGCATTGATTTGGCGGAAGAGTCCACGGGCATTATGCCAAGTAGAGAGTGGAAACAGAAACGCTATAAAAAACAGCCTTGGCTAGCCGCAGATACCATTAATGCTGGAATTGGTCAGGGCTATTGGATTTCCACCCCATTGCAGCTTGCTAAAGCAACGGCAGTCTTAATCAACAATGGTAAAGTGAATACGCCCCATTTAATGATGGAAGTGATGTCACGAGAAAATATGCCTTACCAAGATCCACTTTTATACGATGATATTAAAGATGTTCCGCCACGTTTTTGGCAAATTGCTAAATTGGGTATGTATAACGTGTTACACGCAAGTAACGGGACGGGACGGAAAGCATTTGCTGGTGTGCCGTATCGAGCAGCAGGAAAAACAGGAACTGCACAAGTTAAAAGTTTAAAAGGTAAGGATTACGATAAAAATGCAATCGCTAAAAAATATCACGATCACGCGTGGTTTATTGGTTATGCACCTTATGAAAATCCGAAAATGGTTGTTTCGATTATTTTAGAAAATGCTGGTGGCGGTGGTAGTACAGCAGCCCCAATGGCACGAAAAATTATGGACTATATGCTACTACGTTCCAATGCCGCAAATACGGAATTGCAAAAAAATGAGCAAAACTCACCGCTTAACCTAGACGGAATAAATAATGAATAAGTTCTTACGTTCTTGCAAAAAATTATTAGCGTTTGATATTTTTCTTTTTGTTGGCTTATTAGCTATTACTGGCTACGGCTTATTGGTTCTGTATAGTGCGAGTGGCGGTAGTGAGAGAATGTTTTTTAATCGTGTCGTTCAGGTCTCTCTCGGAATGGGGCTAATGGTTGTTATGGCGCTCTTTCCACCTCGTTTTTATGAGCGAGTTTCACCTTATTTATATGCGGTGTGTATTGTTTTACTGATTTTGGTTGATGTTGCAGGGGAAACCAGTAAAGGTGCACAACGCTGGTTAAACTTAGGCTTTGTCCGTTTTCAGCCTTCGGAAATTGCTAAATTATCCGTTCCGTTAATGGTCGCAACTTACTTGGGCAATCGCTCACTGCCACCTAATTTTAAAGATACCTTTATTGCATTAGGGTTAATTATTGTGCCGACTATCTTAGTAGCTCTTCAACCAGATTTGGGAACTTCTATTCTTGTTTGTGCCGCAGGGGTATTTGTATTGTTTCTTGCAGGGTTAAGTTGGAAACTCATTGGTGCTGGTGTTGTCTTTCTTGCTGGGTTTATTCCAATTATGTGGTTCTACTTAATGCACGACTACCAGAAAACAAGGGTAATGACGTTAATTGATCCAGAGAAAGACCCTTTAGGTGCGGGTTATCATATTATTCAGTCCAAAATTGCGATTGGCTCTGGAGGGTTAGAAGGAAAAGGTTGGATGGCAGGGACACAGTCTCAACTTGAGTTTCTGCCTGAACCACACACCGATTTTATTTTTGCTGTGTTAAGTGAAGAGCACGGAATGATTGGCGTGCTGATTTTATTCGCCATTTATCTCTTTATTATTGCAAGGGGGCTAATGATCGGTGCTAAATCAAGTTCTGCATTTGGGCGAATTTTGTCTGGTGGTACTGCATTACTTTTTTTCGTTTACGTTTTTGTAAACATTGGAATGGTAAGTGGAATTTTGCCTGTTGTGGGTGTTCCATTACCACTATTTAGTTATGGCGGAACATCTTACGTTACACTAATGGCTGCGTTTGGACTAATGATGTCAGTTTATGTACATCGTGAACGTAAAGATACTAACCCTTATAACATACGTTAATTATTTAATATATTTGCTTTCTTGCTGTTTTGGAAAGCAAGGGAGAAATTATGCATTTAAGCAAAATAAGTAAATTATTACTAGTAATTACGTTGTTTTTTGTTTCTTCTTACGGTTTTTCAGCCCCAAAGAAAGAAAAAACTAAAGCAATAAAAAAAGAGAAGACTACGTTAGTTAGTAGTGGCATAAAACATAGTAAAGCAAAGGCTCTGACTGCGAAAGCAAAAAAGAAGTCCGTTAAATCGCCGACAAAGAGTGCGAAATCCATAGCCAAAAGCACCAAGAACGAAACTAAAAAACGTTATGGCGTAAAAGGAGCAAATCTAACTTATATGAAAGTGAGTAATAAAAAGCTCACTTATCGTGAAAAAGGGAAGAACCACACAACTATCAATAAAGAAGCATCACGCCAGTACGGTCAAGTAGGTACAGCTAGTTATTATGGCGGAATGTTCCACGGTAGAAAAACCGCAAGTGGTGAAATTTATAATAAAAATGGTTTTACGGCGGCTCATAAAACATTGGCACTAGGCTCTTATGCGTTAGTAACTAATTTGCGTAATGGACGCAAAGTGATTGTTCGCATCAATGATCGTGGTCCATTTAGCCACAGTCGTGTAATTGATCTCTCAGTGGGTGCTGCTCGTGAAATCGGAATGATACACTCAGGCGTTGCTAAGGTGCGTATTGAAGCGTTGCAAGTCGATAAACAAGGCTACATTTCAGGTAAAGGGGCTCAAGCTTTGTTACAATTAGCACAAAAAGAGGGTTTACCTTTGAAGATCAAAGGTGAAGGGGATACTTTAGCTATAAAAGCTCAAGAGTAAGTTTTAAAAGTTAATCCAAAGAATGGAAGCAAACTATGTTAAAAAGTAAATTTCTAAAATCAGTCAGTTTATGTGCGGTAGCTTTTTCTAGTATCGCTTATGCTAATAGTGATGTGGATTATGGTATCCATACTCCACAAATCAATGCTCAAACCTACATTTTGATGGACTATAATTCAGGTGCGGTATTGGCAAGTTTAAACCCAGACCAACGTCAATACCCAGCTAGTCTAACTAAAATGATGACCAGTTATGTTATTGGTGAAGCGTTGAAAACAGGGAAAATCAAAAATAGTGATTTAGTTACCGTTACGGAAAGTTCTTGGGGACAAAAATTCCCAGGCTCTTCAAAAATGTTCTTAAATTTAAATCAGCAAGTTTCTGTTGATGATTTAAATCGCGGTATTATTGTGGTATCAGGTAATGATGCTTGTGTGGCGATTGCTGAGCATTTATCTGGCTCACAACAAGCCTTTATTGATACGATGAATAAATATGTACAGCAATTTGGCTTGAAAAACACCCATTTCGCAACCGTTCACGGCTTAGATGACCCAAATCAATATTCATCGGCTCGTGATATGGCAATTATTGGGGCTCACTTAATTCGTGATCTACCCGAAGAGTATAAAATTTACGCTGAAAAAGAGTTTACCTTCAATAAAATCAAACAACCAAACCGTAACGGCTTGTTGTGGGATAAAACAATGAATGTAGATGGAATGAAAACAGGGCATACAGATAAAGCTGGCTATAATCTTGTTGCATCTGCTTACAATAGCAATACCCGTTTGATTTCAGTGGTAATGGGCGTAGAAAGTATTAAAGGACGTGAAATTGAGAGCAAAAAGCTCTTACAATGGGGCTTTGCGAATTTTGAAACCGTTAAGCCATTAGCCGCAGGCCAGACTGTTTCAGAACAGAGCGTATATTATGGTGATTTAAATAAAATTCAGTTAGGAACTTTACAAGATAGCTATATCACTGTGCCAAAAGGTAAAACAGGGGAATTAAAGGCTCGTTATGTGTTGGAGAAGAAAACCCTTGAAGCACCATTAGCGAAAGGTCAAGTGGTTGGGAAAGTGGTATATCAGTTAAATGATAAAGATATTGCGTCAATTGATTTACAAGTGATGCAAGATGTTGCCGAAGCTGGCTTTATTGGCAAAGCGTGGGACTGGGTTGTATTAACAATCAAAGGGTTATTTAACTAATTCCTAGTCAATTATTCCCCCTTGTAATTTTAGAAGTTATCCCAATCTTAGCTCGCAAGCGGTGAGATCTTGTAAAAAATTGCAAAATCCCACCGCTTGTATATTTCAATAAGGAACAAAAAATGACAGAAAATAAAACTCTAAATTTATCCGACTTACCACAAGCAAAATTAAAAGACTTACTTGAATTCCCTTGCTCATTCACTTTCAAAGTAGTTGGTGCGAAGCGAGATGGATTAGTTGATGATGTGGTTAGCGAAGTACAGAAAGTGGTAAAAGGGGATTACAACCCAACATTAAAAGAGAGTGGTAAAGGAACTTATCATTCTGTATCAATTACTATTCAAGCAGAGAATATTGAACAGGTTGAAACACTTTATACTGATCTTGCCAAAATTGAAGGCGTGAGAATGGTACTATAATCTTCGCAAGCGGTGAGTTTTAGCAAAAAATTTGCAGAAAACCACCGCTTACTTTCTTCATCACTAAAGAGCGATATACAATGGCAACGACATCTACTCTTATTATTCGTCAGCTTGGTATCCAAGATTACCAAGAAACTTGGCAACAAATGCAACAGTTTACGGATAATCGTACTGAAGATACGCCTGATGAAATTTGGTTAGTTCAACATCCTTCAGTATTTACACAGGGTTCCGCAGGCAAACCTGAGCATTTGCTCAATCCAACTCATATTCCTGTGGTGCAATCGGATCGCGGTGGACAAATTACTTACCACGGTATCGGTCAGCAAATTATGTATGTGTTAATTGATATTAAACGCCATAAAGCCAATGGCAATGATTTAAGTGTGCGAGATTTAGTATCAGCCTTGGAACAATCGGTAGTTAAAACCTTAGCAGATTATCATATCGAGGCTTATCCAAAGCCTGATGCTCCAGGTGTATATATTGATGGACGAAAAATTTGCTCACTTGGGTTGCGTATTCGTAAAGGTTGCTCATTTCACGGGTTGGCATTAAACATTAAAATGGATTTAACCCCTTTCCGCCAAATTAACCCTTGTGGCTATGCAGGGCTAGAAATGTGCCAACTGGCTGATTTTGTAAGTGAAGATGAAGCTAATTGTGAGAAAGTTTCGGCAAAATTGGTCAATTACTTTCGTGAAATTCTCGGGTATAATACTCAACAAGTTATTAACAAATAGGAATTATCGATGGGTACACCCTTTAAAATGGAACGTGGCGTAAAATATAGAGATGCCGCTAAAACGTCTATTATTCCCGTAAAAAATATCGATCCAGACCAAGAGCTACTCAAAAAGCCAGAGTGGATGAAAATTAAGTTGCCAGCAAATTCGGCAAAAATTGAAAGTATCAAAAATGGAATGCGTCGTCACGGTTTACATTCAGTTTGTGAAGAAGCATCTTGCCCAAACTTACACGAATGTTTTAACCACGGTACAGCCACCTTTATGATTATGGGGGCAATTTGTACACGTCGTTGCCCATTCTGTGACGTTGCACACGGTAAACCATTGCCATTAGATCAAGATGAACCACGCAAATTAGCTGAAACAATTCAAGATATGCGTTTGAAATATGTGGTAATCACATCGGTGGATCGTGATGATTTACCCGATCGTGGAGCTGGGCATTTTGCCGCTTGTGTGCGTGAGATTCGTGCAATTAACCCAGGGATTAAAATTGAAATTCTTGTGCCAGATTTCCGCGGGCGTATTGAGCAAGCCATTGAAATTCTGAAAGAAAATCCGCCTGATGTATTTAACCATAACCTTGAGAATGTTCCACGTTTATATCGTGAAATTCGTCCAGGGGCAGATTATGAATGGTCGCTTAAATTACTCAAGGAGTTTAAAGCTGTCTTCCCTGATATCCCAACTAAGTCGGGTATTATGGTTGGCTTAGGCGAAACGAATGAAGAAATTCTGGAAGTAATGCAAGATCTGCGTTCACACGGGGTAACAATGCTGACACTTGGGCAGTATTTACAGCCAAGTCGCCACCATTTACCTGTGGCTCGTTATGTTCACCCAACAGAATTTGATATGTTCCGCGAAAAAGCAGAACAAATGGGGTTTGAACACGCAGCGTGTGGGCCTTTCGTTCGCTCTTCTTACCACGCAGACTTACAAGCAAGCGGTGGGTTAGTAAAGTAATTCTGTGAATATCCAGTAAAAAAGCCTTGGGTTTCCCCAAGGCTTTTTTATAGATTGCAATCTTACGATTAGTCGCCAAGACGCTCTTTGATACGTGCAGATTTACCTGAACGCTCACGTAAGTAGTAAAGTTTAGCTTTACGTACCGCACCTTTACGTTTAACAGCGATGCTGTCAACAACTGGTGAATGAGTTTGGAATACACGCTCAACGCCTACGCCATTTGATACTTTGCGTAAGGTGAATGCTGAATGCAAGCCACGGTTACGAATTGCAATAACCACGCCTTCGAACGCTTGCAAACGTCTTTTACTACCTTCTACTACCCATACCTTAACTTCTAATGTGTCACCTGGACGAAAGCTAGGTACATTTTGTTTTAACTGTTCTTGTTCGATTTGTTTGATGATGTTACTCATTTTGTAAACCTTCTAAATCCTAGAATTAACTGATTTTGTGTCGTTGTTTAATCTTCTTCAACAACACCCTTTGTTCGTCAGTCAGAGCTAGGCTATCCAATAGCTCAGGGCGTCTTAACCACGTTCGCTCAAGCGATTGCTCTAATCGCCATTTGCGAATTTGTTCGTGATGACCCGACATCAGCACCGTAGGTACAGGTTCGCCATCTAATACTTCAGGGCGTGTATAATGCGGACAATCTAGTAATCCATCAGCAAAAGAGTCTTCTAATGCGGAGGCTTGTTTGCCTAATACACCAGGAATAAACCTTGCAACAGCGTCAATTAACGTCATTGCAGGTAATTCTCCCCCTGTTAGAACATAATCACCGATTGACCACTCTTCATCAATTTCAGCTTGAATCAATCGTTCATCAATGCCTTCGTATCGCCCACAAACTAAAATCAATTTTTGATTTGTTGCTAGCTCTTGTACGCCTGCTTGATCGAGCTTACGTCCTTGTGGCGAGAGATAAATAACTTTAGCCTCTACACCATTTTCCTTACAAGCGGTTGCTTTTGCTTGGTGAATTGCATCACGCAGCGGTTGCACCATCATCAACATTCCCGGCCCACCACCATAAGGGCGATCATCAACCGTTTTATGTTTATCAAACGTGAAATCTCGAGGATTCCAACATTCTACTTGTAAGAGATTTTGTTTTACTGCTCTACCTGTTACCCCGAATTCGGTAATTGCTTTAAACATTTCAGGAAAGAGTGAAATGATACCAATCCACATAGTTATAATTTCCTAATTTGCTACAACTAAAGCTAACCGCATACCTGAGGTTAGAAACCAGCGTCCCAATCCACCGTAATTGTTTTGGTGGCGAGATCTACTCTTTTAACTACTTGTTCATATAAGAACGGAATTAAACGTTCTTGTTTACCAAAAGCATCTTTACTGTTTGCACGTACCACTAAAACATCATTTGAACCTGTTTCCATTAGCTCGGTAACGATACCCATTGTATAGCCTTCAAGGTTTACCACTTGGCAACCAATTAAATCGTGCCAATAGTAATCCCCTTCTTCCAATTCAGGAAAACAGCTTAAATCTACACCAATCTCTATATTTGTTAGGAGCTGAGCAGATTCTCGGTCATCTGTACCAACTAACTTCACAATCAAATCATTATTGTGATAACGCCACGTTTCAAGTTCAACTTGTTGCCACTGCCCTTTAATATTTAAGAACCAAGGCTGATAGTCGAAAATGCTTTCAGGGAATTCTGTTGATGAATAAAGACGTAACCAGCCACGGATACCATAGGTAGAACCTAATTTCCCCACAACTTCAATTTTTTGCTCGCTCATATTCACCTACATTTGATAATTTGTGGAAATTAAGCAGCTTTACGTGCTTCTTTCACTAATGTTGCAACACGCTCTGAAAGTGATGCACCTTTAGCAACCCACTCATCAACTTTAGCAACATCTAAACGTAAACGTTCAGCGTTACCTGCTGCGATAGGGTTGAAGAAACCGATACGCTCAATAAAGCGACCGTCACGCGGTGAACGGCTGTCCGCTACCACGATTTGATAGAATGGGCGTTTTTTAGCTCCGCCACGAGTTAAACGAATGGTTACCATAACCTTCCTCTAATTTTTGATAGTAAAAAGAAAACCCTCGTTCGAGGTGAGGGTACGAAACTTGTTTGGCTCAATCAAAAGAGAGAAAACAAGCGGTCGGATTATACCGATTTTTTGTAAAAAAGCAATTATTACCAAAGTACTCTTGTGTATGTGTTATTACAAATAACTAGTTAGCATTTAAAACCAATCTTAGATCTTTTCATTTTTTTACTGTAATATTCTCTTATCCACAACAAGGAATAAAAGGAAAGGGTTATGCAAGATTACATCTTTAAATTATCTACTATCAGTTTACTTGTTGCTTTACCTGCGACATTATCTGCCCAACCGAATCAAACAGTCCTGGATAAACAGCACGCCAACGTACAATCAACTTTACATTCATGGTCAAATGCTATAGACGATTGGTTTGGTGAACCAGATCCTAATAGCCCTGCCTCTGCAAATTTACGTATTATGCTAGATAATCAATGGAATAGGTATGATGGCTATTCAGTTAAGCCTAGGGTTAGAGCGAAAATTCGTTTACCAACCTTAAAAAAACGCTTTAGTATTGTGATTGGTGATGAAGATTTGGATAATCATGCTCAAGATAAAAACCAAACTACGCCTAATTATCGTGAACCGTTAGAAAAAGATAAACGTTATGATCGTCGTCAAACTAAAAATGATAATTCATCTATTGCTTTACGTTGGTCAGATGGCTTCAAAGACTTAGGTATTGACTCCGATTTTGATATAGGTATTCGCTCAGGAGCTGATATTTTTGCACGCTTAAAAGTGAGTAAAGAATGGAAACATAATGATATTTATTCAACACGCTTAGAGCAAATTTATCGCTATGGATTCAATAGCAAACATTATTTGCGAACTAATTTTGAGAATAAATTTACCCAAGATAAGAATACATTTGTGAACAATCATACCTATCTTGATTACAAAAATAACCTAGATGAAATAGTCACTTGGGGGAATAGTCTTTATCGAGAACATAATTTTGCAGGTTACAAACGACTAAATTATGGTATTGCTGTGGGTGGATATATTGATCGTAAAAAAGCAACATTGAATCATTATGGACCTTTTGTAACCTGGCGTCAGCCTGTTTTAAGAGAATGGTTCTTTATTCAGCCTGAAGTTCATTTCTATAACAACAAAAAGCTTGAGCGTAAACATACCTTAGGTGCATTTTTACGACTTGAAGCTATATTCTAAAATGAAAAAATTTATATAGAACGAAATAGTTGGTAATAATTATTTTTACGGATTATTACCAACACTTTTGTCCATTACATCTACACCAATATCTTATACTTTCTCGTTAAATCACTGTGAGTGATGAAATTTATCTTTCAATTCTTTGAATAAATCTTCTCCAAATACCATTAAATACTTGCTAAAGATCTTCTTACATTTCGATATTTATCCGCTAATTATTGATAAGTTTGTTTTCCGACCAAATAATCAAACTAAATCCCATACTCCTTTTATAAAGTTAAAGCCCCGATGATTTCTCATCAGGGCTTCTGAATATGGCTCCTCCTGCGGGACTCGAACCTGCGACATATGGATTAACAGTCCACCGTTCTACCGACTGAACTAAGGAGGAAAAGATTTTGCAATCTTAATGGTGCCTCGAGGCGGAATCGAACCACCGACACGGGGATTTTCAATCCCCTGCTCTACCGACTGAGCTATCGAGGCATCTCGTCGTTTGCGGGGTGCATTATGCTGATTTCCGGTCCCTTCGTCAAACGTTTTTTTCAAAAAATATAAAAAAAACGTTTAATGGCTTGCTTTTTATGCGATTTGTTTAAAAAACAACAACTTATCTTACATTTCTGTATTTTTGTTGAGCTTTATTCACTTTTAATAAGTAATTTCTTGCCTGCGAAGAAGGGTGAGCAGTAGTTAAAATACGAAATACTGCATCAGGTTGTAAATTATTAATACGATCCATTGCCGTCCATTTATCCCGGTTAAATACTCTCAATACAGCTCCAGCTCCGCTATTATATGCCGAGATCATTGCATAGCGTTTTGATATTGGGTTGGTTAGCCCATTTAAGTATTCATCTCGTAAAATAGTTAAATACATTGTACCCGCATCAATATTTTGTACGGGATTGTATAAATAATCACGATCTGGCTGCCCACCAAATCCTTTACGAGCAAAAATATCACGACCAGCAGTACGAGGAACAACTTGCATTAGACCAATTGCATTAGCATAACTAACGGCATAGGGGTTAAAAGATGACTCTACTTCCATAATACCTAGAATTAAGCTCATCTCAATACCATATTGTTTTGACATTCGCCTTACAATAGGTAAATAACGTCTTGCACGCACCTCAACATGATTATCAACCATAGGAATACTAATATAAGTAACCGTATGCCCATTCTTTAAACGGCGAGTTTTAAGTTTGTTCTGAATTAAATAGGTTGCAAAATCATTGGCGATTGCTACGTTAGTAACGGCTCTCCCAAAATTATCCACAACCTGCCCAGCTAAGAATGGATTGTGGCTAATAGGTACATCTCCAGAAGCAAAAAGATCAATCCCTGTTGCATCAGATCCCATTAACAATGTATGAATAATAGAGTTACGCAAACGATTCTGATCTGCTAAAGTTTCAATTGTGATTTGCCCATCTTCAAAACTGATATGGCTACGAGTATAGTATTTATCGGTATATTTCACATAATCTTTACGGCTTGCGACTAAGAGTTCGTTTACGCCCCAAATATGATCGATATTGCGTGAAAATTGCCCTGCTAGAATATCTAAACCATTCGTATCTTTAGTGTAATCTGGTCGAGATTTTGTGCCTTTCTGCGGTTTTTTAGTACTACTACCACAAGATGCTAAAAAAGGAATAACGGCAAGCAAAGGCAGATATTTTTTTAATTTTTTCATAATCAAACTCGTATTATTTCTCAACAGGTACATAACCTTCGATATGAACCTCTTTTCCTTCAAATAAAAAGCTGATCATCTCACTTTCTAACTGCTTACGGTGTTCAGGATTCATCATATTCAGTTTTCTTTCATTGACTAACATTGTCTGCTTTTTGATCCACTCAGCCCAAGCTTGTTTACTAATAGAATCAAAAATACGTTTTCCCACTTCACCAGGGTAAAGCTGAAAATCTAACCCTTCCGCATCTTGTTTTAAATATTCACAAAAGATTGTACGAGCCATTATTATTTCCTTTATTCGTTATACTTAATTCATCTAAAATACGCTTAACGGGAGTTGCTAAGCCTATTTCACTAGGTTGTTGTAAATCATACCAACATTCTTTATTTGAAGATACTGACGGATAATAGTTTCCTTGATCTTCTTGCAAAATGCTTTGCTCTATATCTACTAAGATAGGGTAAATATCTAAGTGAAAATGACTGAACGTGTGGCGAAAAGCAATTAAATGTTGTGAAATTTGTAAATTTTTTGCAGAAACTGACCGCTTTAATTCTGTTAAAGAATCAAATTGCGGAAATGCAAATAATCCACCCCAAATCCCCTTTGATTCACGTTTTTCTAATAATACTTTTGACCCTTTTTTTAAGACTAAAAAATAGCTTGTTCGTTCAGGTAATGTTTTTTTCGGTTTTTTTGCAGGAAAATCAGCCCACGCTTGCAAGCGGTCAGTTTCACAGTTCTTTTGCAATGGGCAAAGTGTACATTTCGGTTTGGAACGCACACAAATCATCGCACCTAAATCCATCATCGCTTGATTAAAATCTGCAACTTGCCTGTTCGGTGTTACAGAAGCACTGAGTTGCCATAGCTGATTTTCTACGGATTTTTCGCCTGCCCAACCTTCTACCGCAAAATAGCGAGAAAGTACTCTTTTCACATTACCATCTAAAATGGGGTAAGGAGCATCAAGTACAGAAGATAAAATCGCTCCAGCAGTACTTCGTCCAACGCCAGAAAGAGCAAAAACATTCTCAAAATCTGTTGGAAATTCCCCTTGATATTGATCACGAATAGTTTTTGCTGCTTTATGTAAGTTTCTTGCCCGTGCGTAATAGCCAAGGCCTGTCCATAAATGTAGTACTTCATCAATAGACGCATCGGCGAGGGCTTGTACCGTTGGAAATCGCTGAATAAATCTCTCAAAGTAAGGGATAACAGTCGCTACTTGAGTTTGTTGTAACATCACTTCAGACAACCAAACCCCATATAAAGTTTTCTGTTGTTGCCAAGGCAAATGCTTACGACCATATTGCTCAAACCAAGTTAAAACGGCTTGAGCAAAATCGTCATCTGTACTTGCTTGAGCTAACGGAAATTGCGATTTGCTTTTCACTAAATTCTCTTTACAATCCATTTGATCGTATTATTAGATTAGATATTGGTTCTACATACTACCGCAAGCGGTCAGATTTAACAGATATTTTGCAAAACTTTGCGAAAAATAAGGATAAAAAATGTCCCCGATTATTGGTTTTCATCATATTGCTATTATTGCCTCCGATTACACTCGCTCTAAACGCTTTTATACCGAAATTCTAGGTGCAACTATTATCAATGAAACATACCGAGTAGAACGTGATAGCTATAAATTGGATATCGCATTTTCCGATGGTTCTCAAATTGAGTTATTTAGTTTTCCAAGCTCCCCACCACGAGCAACTCAACCTGAAAATTGTGGATTACGCCATCTCGCTTTTCAAGTAGAGAATTTAGAGCAAGCGATTAGTTTTTTAGAAAAAAATGCAATTATTCACGAAGGAATAAGGATAGATGAAGTAACGGGTAAGCGTTTTACTTTTTTCCGAGATCCTGATGATTTACCCTTAGAATTTTACGAGATTTAACCAATGAAATTTCCCCCACTTTCTTGTGGTATTTTACTGCGACGTTACAAACGCTTTTTAGCTGATGTACAACTCCCAACTGGCGAGCAAATTACTCTACATTGCCCAAATACAGGTGCGATGACGGGCTGTGCAAGTCAGGGGGATAGAGTATGGTTTTCAACATCGGATAATCCAAAACGGAAATATGCTCATACTTGGGAGCTAACAGAAACCCAAACAGGTGATTTTATCTGTGTGAATACTCAGCGAGCCAATCAGCTTGTTGCAGAAGCGCTTGAAAATAAGTGGATAAATGAGTTGGCTGATTACCAACACATTTTCCCCGAGCAAAAATATGGTGAAGAAAATAGTCGAATTGATTTTTTGCTCAAAAATGATGGAATGCCCGATTGTTATATCGAAGTAAAATCAACCACGCTATTAACCGATAATGGAATAGGAATGTTCCCCGATGCTAAAACCGAACGTGGACAAAAACATCTGCGTGAACTAACTCAAATTGCTCAACAAGGGCAACAAGCGGTGATTTTCTTTGCTATTTTGCATACGGGCATAAATACCTTTGAAGTGGCACGACAAATCGATCCTAAATATGCTCAATTGTTTGAACAAGCGCTAGATAGTAATGTCAAAATGCTGTGTTATAAAGCACAGATTATTATCGAACATCAAAGACCCATTGCATTGGAATTGAGAAAATCTTTTTTATAATAGAAGATTGTTTATTATACAAAAAACAAGCAGTATAATTATCTTATACTTACTTTTTAGGAGGATATACTATGCGTTTATTGATTGCATTTTTACTACCTTGGCTAACTTTTTTTACTATTGGTCGCCCATTTTCAGGAATCTTATGTCTGATTTTACAAATCACCTTAATTGGCTGGCTACCTGCAACTATTTGGGCTGTTTACGCACTGTCTCAATACAACACTACAAAACAAATTAACGAAAGATTAGGAAAATAATCTATTTTTAAGCGGTTAGTTTGTATGCTGAATTTGCAAAAAACAGCAGAAATCTAACCGCTTGTATAACTAATCTCGTAGAAAATCATTCCTCCTCCCTTGAACTTTCATTTTTTACCCTCAAATACAGACACAGTTTTTACAAAATCAAGGAATTTAAATGACAACAATCGTATGTGTTCGCCGTAATGGCAAAGTAGCTATTGGCGGAGATGGACAAGCTACATTAGGTAATTGCATTGAAAAAGGTACTGTGCGTAAAGTTCGCCGAATGTATAAAGATAAAGTTGTAACAGGCTTTGCAGGCTCAACAGCTGATGCGTTTATTTTGCGTGATTTATTTGAGAAAAAGCTGGAATTACATCAAGGTCATCTAGTGAAATCTGCAGTGGAATTGGCAAAAGAGTGGCGTTCTGACCGAGCTTTACGCCGTTTAGAAGCAATGATGATTGTCGCAAATGAGAGTAAGTTTTTGCTTGTTTCAGGTAGTGGTGATGTGATTGAGCCAGAATATGATGTTCTAGCTATCGGCTCTGGCGGCAATTATGCAAAATCAGCTGCATTAGCTTTATTACGCACAGAAAATAATCTTTCTGCCAAAGAAATTGTAGCTGAAGCCCTAAAAGTTGCTGGCGATATTGATATTTACAGCAATCATAATCACGTTATCGAAGAAGTTTAAAATAAGTTCTCTTTGAATCAAGAGAAAAAAGGAATACATAATTATGTCAATGACCCCTCGTGAAATCGTATCTGAACTTGATGCACACATTATCGGACAACACGAAGCAAAACGTGCAGTTGCTATTGCATTGCGTAATCGCTGGAGAAGAATGCAATTACCAGAAGATCTTCGCCAAGAAGTTACGCCTAAAAATATTTTGATGATCGGTCCAACAGGTGTTGGTAAAACCGAAATTGCACGCCGTCTAGCAAAATTAGCGAATGCTCCATTTATTAAAGTTGAAGCAACCAAATTTACTGAAGTTGGTTATGTAGGTAAGGAAGTTGATTCAATTATTCGTGATCTCACTGATGTTGCAGTTAAATTAGTCCGTCAGCAAGCGGTAGAAAAAAACCGCTTTCGTGCAGAAGAAGCAGCTGAAGATCGTATTTTAGATATTTTATTACCACCTGCGAAAGATCAATGGGGCAATGTTCAAGAAGCAGATAACAGCTCTACACGCCAAATTTTCCGCAAAAAATTGCGTGAAGGACAACTTGATGATAAAGAGATTGAAATTGATATTTCTTCACCTGTAAGCGTTGAAATTATGACACCACCAGGAATGGAAGAAATGACTTCTCAGCTACAATCACTGTTTGAAGGAATGTCGCCAAGTAAAACCAAAAAACGCAAAATGAAAATTAAAGATGCGTTTAAAATTTTAATTGATGAAGAAGCAGCAAAATTAGTCAATCAAGATGAACTAAAACAGCAAGCGATTGAAGCAGTTGAACAACACGGTATTGTCTTTATTGATGAAATCGACAAAATCTGTAAAAAGAGTGAACACAGCGGTGGCGATGTTTCGCGTGAAGGTGTTCAACGTGATTTACTACCGATTATTGAAGGCTCGACTGTCAATACTAAACACGGAATGGTAAAAACTGACCATATTCTTTTTATCTGTTCTGGAGCATTCCAAGTGGCTCGTCCATCTGATTTATTGCCTGAATTACAAGGTCGTTTACCAATTCGTGTCGAACTTAAATCACTCCATAAAGCAGATTTTGAGCGTATTCTTACCGAGCCAAATGCGTCATTAACTTTACAGTATCGTGAGCTAATGAAAACAGAAGGTGTAGATATTGAGTTTACCCAAGATGGTATTAGCTGTATTGCTGAATCTGCGTTCCGAGTAAATGAAAAGACGGAAAATATTGGGGCAAGACGCTTACACACCGTATTAGAACGCTTAATGGACGATATCTCATTTAACGCAAGCGATCGCTCAGGTGAGAAAATTACTATTGACGAAAGCTATGTAAAAAATGCCTTAAATGATGTTGTAGAAAACGAAGATTTAAGCCGTTTTATTCTTTAAGCATAATTTGAAAGTAAGGTAAGCGGTCGGAAATGCAAAAAATTTTGCAAATCAGCCCGCTTTCCTTTAGAATTCAATAACTTTTTGGGGCTGATTCTGGATTCGACGGGATTAGCGAAGCCCAAGGTGCACGTCGAGGTGCGGTAGGCCTCGTAAACAAACCGCAAAATAATAGTCGCAAACGACGAACAATACGCTTTAGCAGCTTAATAACCTGCATTTAGCCTTCGCTCCCTAGCTTTCGCTCGTAAGACGGGGATAAAGCGGAGTCAAACCCAAACGAGACCGTGTGGACGCTTCGGCTTGGAGATCGAAACACTAAATTGAATCAAGCTAGTTTATTCTTAGCGTGTCTGTCCGCAGGGAATAAATGAAATTAAAGACTAGACTAAACGTGTAGTACTGAAGGTAGAGTAATTTCGGACGGGGGTTCAAATCCCCCCAGCTCCACCAAAACTTAACCCTTTCGTGAATCTTATATCCCAAATGACATAAATCCCCTTAGTTTGTTTTTACCGAGAGTTAATAATGAAAAATATTCCAATCCGAACAGAGCAAGAAATCGAAAAATTACGTCTAGCTTGTCAGTTAGCATCCGATGTCCTTGTGATGATCGAACCTTATGTAAAAGAAGGAGTTACAACAGGGGAACTCGATCGTATTTGCCACGAATATATCGAGAAAATTCAACAAGCTATTCCCGCCTGTTTAGGCTATCACGGATACCCTAAAGCAACCTGTATTTCACTTAACGAAGTAGTTTGCCACGGTATTCCAAGCTATGATAAAAAGCTGAAAAAAGGCGATATTCTCAACATTGATGTTACTGTCATTAAAGATGGCTATTTTGGAGACAACTCTAAGATGTATGTGGTGGGTGAGCCAAGTATTCGAGATAAGCGTTTAATTGAAGTAACACAAGAATCACTCTACAAAGCATTAAAAATTGTAAAACCAGGTATCCGCTTAAATCAAATCGGTAAAACGATTCAACAATATGTGGAAAAAGAAGGTTTCTCAGTGGTTCGAGAATACTGCGGACATGGTATTGGAGATGAATTCCACTGTGATCCTCAAGTCTTACACTATTTTAGTGATGATAGTGGTGTCATTTTACAAGAAGGAATGGTTTTCACGATTGAACCGATGATCAACGCAGGCAAAAAAGAAGTTCGTTTGATGAATGATGGTTGGACGGTTAAAACAAAAGACCGTAGTCATTCTGCACAATTTGAACACCAAATTGTAGTTACTAAAGACGGCTGTGAAATAATGACAATTCGTGAAGAAGAAATTATTGAAGGCAGAGTTCAAAGAATAATGAAAAATGTATAAAAGAATATAAAAAGGTGTAATGGACAATTTGTCCATTACACCAATAGATTATCAATACTTTATTATTAGTCTATTTACTTTGACTGTCTAAATAAATCCACTCTGCTACTTGTTTCGCAAAGTAAGTCAATATACCATCTGCTCCAGCTCGTTTAAAGCAAAGTAATGATTCCATAATACACTCTTTCTCTTTCAACCAACCATTTTGAATAGCAGCCATATGCATTGCATATTCACCAGAAACTTGGTAAGCAAAAGTAGGTACACCAAAGGTAGTTTTGACACGGTAAACGAGATCTAAATAAGGCATTCCAGGTTTAACCATCACCATATCTGCACCTTCCTGAATATCAAGTGCAACTTCGTGTAAGCCTTCATTGCTATTTGCAGGGTCTAGTTGATAGGTCTTTTTATTCCCACCTTTTAGGTTACTTGCAGAGCCAACGGCATCACGGAATGGACCATAATAATTAGACGCATATTTGGCAGAATATGCCATAATTTGTGTGTGAATAAAGCCATTTTTCTCAAGTGCTTGTCGAATAGCCCCGATGCGTCCATCCATCATATCACTTGGAGCAACAATATCAGCCCCAGCTTGAGCGTGTGAAAGTGCTTGTTTGACAAGAATTTCGGTCGTAATATCGTTTACCACATAACCATCTTCGTCAATGATACCGTCTTGTCCGTGAGTGGTAAAAGGGTCTAGTGCAACATCTGTAATTACACCAAGCTGTTCACCAAAAGCTTGTTTTAACGCTCGTACAGCTCGCTGAGCTAAGCCATTGGGATTATAGGCTTCTTCTGCCATTAGTGATTTCTTCTCTTGCTCAACCACTGGAAATAGAGCAATCGCTGGCACACCATATTTGACAAGTAATTCTGCATCAATCAGTAATTGATCTAAAGTTAAACGTTCTACACCAGGCATTGATGGTACGGCAATACGTTGATTTTCGCCTTCAATAATAAAGACGGGATAAATTAAGTCATTTGCAGTGAGTTGATTTTCTGCGACTAAACGGCGACTAAAATCGTGTTTGCGTAAACGTCTCATTCGTTGTGCAGGAAAGTTCACATTAAGATATTGAGTCATTGTTATTCCTATTTGTAAATTTTTCAAAAAATCGACCCGCTTATAAGCGGGTCTAATCGTCATCCGATTTTATTTTTATTTTCAGTTTCTGTTTCTACATCTTCTTTTGGTACATAAAACCGAGAAACTAATACTCCAACTTCAAACAGCAGACACATAGGGATTGCGAGTAACGTTTGAGAGAAAATATCGGGCGGTGTGAGTAACATACCAATAATAAAGGCAGCCACAATAATATAAGGGCGTTTTGCTTTGAGATCTTCAGGGGTTGTTACGCCAGACCAACATAACAAAATAATCGCAACAGGCACTTCAAAACAGATACCAAAAGCGAGAAAAATCGTTAAAACAAAATCTAAGTAACTGCTGATATCTGTTGCAATCGTAACGCCTTCTGGTGCGGTACTTGTTAAAAATCCGAATACCAGTGGGAAAACAACATAGTAAGCGAACGCCACACCAATATAAAATAGTAGTGTGCTAGAGATAAGAAGTGGGTAAACTAAACGTTTTTCCTGCTTATATAATGCGGGGGCAACAAATGCCCAAATCTGATACAAGATATAAGGAACAGAGAGAAAAACAGCCACAATAGCAGTAAGTTTGATAGGGGTAAAAAATGGTGTTGCTACATTTGTAGCAATCATTGTTGCCCCTGCTGGAAGTCGTTCAGTTAATGGGCTGGCAAGTAATGTATAAATGTCATTTGCCCAATAAACCAACAGCACAAAAACAATTAAAACGCAAATAACCGCTTTTAATAAGCGGTTACGCAATTCAATTAGATGTGTAATTAAGGGTTGAGATTCATCAACTGACATTTTATTTGTCCTGTTTTGGCTCATCTACACTTGCCAAATCATCATCAGGTGGGTAATACAGAGTAAGCCTTTCTTCATCGGCTTCCACCAATTCTGCAATTTCACCAGAGAGATGTGGCTCATTGATTTCATTTTCTGTAAGCGGTTCGTTTTGCTGATTATTTTGCAAATCTTGTTGAGCGAGAGTTTGGCTTTCTTGTTCAATTTTTTGTTGAATATCTGCAACTTGTTCGTCCGTTAAAGCCTGAATTTGCCCTTTTGCAGAAGTTAAATCATTTTGCATTTTTTCTGCAGATTGCTTGAGTTCTTCAACAGTTTTACTTAATTCAGGTGATAATTTACTTAAATTAAGCTCTTCTGCTTTTTTGATACTCTCTTGCAATTCTTGTAATTTTAACTCTTGAGCAAGTTCATTCTGAACATTAGCGGCTAGTCCACGAATTGTACGAACCCACCCCATTACCGTACGAATGGCAATAGGCAAGCGTTTAGGGCCTAGCACCACTAAGCCAACAATAAATACAAGAACTAATTCAGAAAAACCAATATCAAACACGGATTATGCCTGCTCTTTATCTTTTGCTTTTTGTTCAGTGGATTCTACTTGTTTTTGCTCAACTTTCTCAAAATCAGCATCTTTAGGTTTATCATCACTCATTGCTTTTTTAAAGCCTTTTACAGATTCGCCTAAGTCAGAACCTAAATTGCGTAATTTTTTTGTGCCGAAAAGTAAAACAATAATTGCAACCACGATTAGAAGTTGCCAAATACTAATACCACCCATAGTGTACCTCTTATTAAGTGAATAAAATTAAACGTTGTTGATTATACGTTTTTTCGTAAATTAAGACACGTAAAAAGCGTAAAAAGTTGCTTTATAGTGACATAGTTTTAGCCGAGTAAAAAGAAGTATTTCTCCAAAATGTGTATTAGATCACAATAAAAGACTTCAATACCCAAAATAAGGAAAAAGTATATTTAGGATTTCATAAAAAAATTATGATATTTAATGGCAGGGGCGGAGAGGCTCGAACTCCCAACACCCGGTTTTGGAGACCGGTGCTCTACCAATTGAACTACGCCCCTATAGATAAAGCGAGCATTATACTCGCTTAAATAAGTGGCGGAACGGACGGGACTCGAACCCGCGACCCCCTGCGTGACAGGCAGGTATTCTAACCAGCTGAACTACCGCTCCGCAAAAATGGGAATTAGCAGTGCCCTACTCTCACATGGCGAATCACCACACTACCATCGGCGTTACAGCATTTCACTTCTGAGTTCGGAATGGATTCAGGTGGAGCTACTGCACTATTGCTGCTAATAAATTCTTTATTAAGTTAGTTTACTCTAATAAATAAACTAACTT
>NZ_JBSIUP010000024.1:0-39176 GCF_053654055.1 Ursidibacter sp. B-7004-1
AATTATTATGCTGCAAATGGATCACGTAAAATCATTGTTTCTACACGATCAGGCCCTGTTGAAAGAATATCCACTGGCACACCTAATACTTCTTCAATACGTTTAATGTAGTTAATCGCATTTTGCGGAAGATCTTCTAGTTTAGTAACTCGGAAAGTATTTTCACTCCAACCTGGTAGGGTTTCATAAATTGGCTCAACACCTTCCCAGTCTGCTGCTGCCATTGGGGCATATTCTACAATTTCACCATTTGGCATTTTGTAGGCTACACAGATTTTTAACTCTTCAAAACCATCAAGTACGTCTAATTTAGTCATACAGAATCCTGAAATTGAGTTAATTTGAATCGCTCGGCGAACAGCAACCGCATCAAACCAGCCACAACGACGTGGGCGACCTGTTACTGCTCCAAATTCATTCCCTTTACGAGCAATTTCTGCTCCAACATCATCAAATAATTCTGTTGTGAATGGACCAGAGCCAACTCGAGTACAATAGGCTTTGATAATTCCTAATACATAGTCAAGATTACGAGGGCCAAAACCTGAACCTGTTGCCACACCACCAGCTGTGGTATTTGAGCTTGTTACAAATGGATAAGTCCCGTGGTCAATGTCTAGCATTGTTCCTTGAGCACCTTCAAATAAAATATTATCACCATTCGCACGAGCTTTATGTAATAAAGTCGTAATATCAGCAACCATTCCTGTTAAAATATCCGCCACTGCGAAAACTTCATCTAATGTTTTTTGATAATCTACTGGCTCAACTTTGTAGTAATGAACAAGCTGGAAGTTATAATATTCAAGAATATTTTTTAATTTTTCTGCAAATACTTCACGATTAAATAAATCACTCACACGCAAGCCACGACGAGCTACTTTATCTTCATAAGCAGGTCCGATACCACGACCTGTTGTGCCAATTTTATTTTTACCTAATGCAGCTTCACGAGCGTGATCCATTGCAACGTGATATGGCAAAATTAGTGGGCAAGCCTCAGAAATTTTTAAACGTTCACGCACATTGATCCCGCGAGACTCTAGCTCACCCATTTCTTGCATCAATGCAGCAGGAGAAAGAACAACTCCATTACCGATTAAACAAGTTACATTATCGCGTAAAATGCCAGATGGAATAAGACGAAGTACCGTTTTTTCACCGTTGATAATTAAGGTATGCCCCGCATTATGACCACCTTGATAACGCACCACATACTTCACACGATCTGTCAATAAATCAACAATTTTGCCTTTTCCTTCATCGCCCCATTGTGCGCCAAGGATTGCTACACTTTTGCCCATAATTAGTTGCCTCTTGAGTTAGTTCTATAAATTCAAGTAAACGATATTTTGTAAAAATATTCTACAAAGCTACCGCTTGTTATTCAAAAATCAAACATAAAAAGACCCGATTACTCGGGTCTTAGATACAATTATTTTGTAGGTGCTTTCATAAAACGGAAAAATTCACTATCCGGTTTAAGTAGCATCATATTATTTTTGCCTTCAGCAAAGCTCTCTTCATAAGCCTTTAAGCTACGAATAAAGCTATAAAACTCTGGGGCTTGGCTAAACGCATCGGCATAAATTTTTGCAGCTTCCGCATCACCTTGACCTTTCATTTCTTCAGCTGTTTTATTTGCATTGGCTAAAATTAAAATAACCTTTTTATCCACATCAGCACGAATAAATTCTGCTTTTTCTTCACCTTGAGAACGATGTTCACGAGCGACTGCTGCTCGCTCTGCTTGCATACGTTGGTAAATAGATGATGACACTTCATTCGGCAGGTTAATTTGTTTAACACGTACATCAACAACCTCAATACCTAAACGTTCTGCACCATCTTCACCCGCATTTAGTGCTTTTTGAGCACCAGCCATTAATTCACCACGAGAACCCGATACAATATCTTTAATCGTACGAGAACCGATTTCTGAACGTAAACGGTCATTTACCTTACGACGTAAAAGATCTGATGCTTTTTGGTAATCACCACCTGTTGATGTATAAAATTGACCAAAGTCACTGATCTTCCATTTAACATAAGAATCAACTAAGAGATCCTTTTTCTCTACGGTAACAAAACGATCTTCTTGACCATCAAGGGTTTGGATACGAGCATCCAATGTTTTAAGTTGATCAATAATAGGGAGTTTAAAATGTAAACCCGGTTCATAAACAACCACTTTGTTATCTGCATCACGGTGAACCTTATTAAAACGTAACATAATGCCACGCTGACCTTCTTGCACAATAATTACGGCTTGATAAACAATAAATAAAATAACCGCTAATAAGGGGAATAATATTCTACGCATCATTAAAATCTCCCTTTACGCACTGGCTCTGCTTCTTGCTGAGCAGGTACTGATTGAACTGGCTGTACAGGTTGTGCAATTTGTGGCACTTGAACTTGCGGACGAACCATAGTTTGTGTTGCATCAGGAGCAGTTGGTTTTTGCATTAGTTTATCAATTGGTAAAACCGTTAAATTATTACTATGTGAACCGTCCATCATCAACTTAGGTGTATTTTTCATCACCTTTTCCATTGTTTGAATATATAAACGTTCACGCATTACTTCAGGAGCCATTTTATATTCAGGTAATAATTGACTAAAACGTTCTACTTCCCCTTTAGCATTCAAGACAACTTGCTCTTTATAAGCACTTGCTTGCTCTAAAATACGTTGTGCTTGACCACGAGCAATAGGCTCTTGACCGCGAGCATAGGCTTCCGCTTCACGAATTAAACGCTGTTCATCTTCTTGTGCTTTAATCGCATCATCAAATGCTGCTTTGACTTCTTCAGGCGGGCGAGCATATTGGAAGTTTACGTCCGTTACAAGTAAACCCATATCATAAGTTTTAATAATATCACGCAACGCATTCCACGTTCTTTCACGAACTACTGCTCGACCTGTAGTTAAAATGTCGTCCATTGTCATATGACCAATAACATAACGTAACGCACTATCCGTTGCTTGTTTCAAGCTATCATCAGGGTTAGTTACATTAAATTTATATTTAGCAGGATCTTCAATACGATATTGCACCGTCATTTCTACTAAAACCATATTTTCATCTTGTGTGAGCATTGAACCATTCGTTTTTAGCTCTAATACACGCTCAATATTGACGGGTAAAACTTCATCAATAAAGGTTGGTTTCCAGTTTAAACCAGGTAATACAATGTTATGTAGCTTACCGAAACGAGTAACAACACCACGCTCAGCTTCTTGAATGGTATAAAAACCTGATGCGCCCCATACAATTGCCCCTAAAATTAAACCTAAAGGTAGCAATTTCCCCACAGGTAACGGTGCTGAAGGAGTAAGATTTGAACTGCCATTGCCTTTCCCGCCTCCCATTTTTTTCAGTAAGTTATTAAAAACTTCTTCTAAATCAGGTGGCTGTTGTTCTGATTGTCTATTTTTATGCTCAGGCTGTTGCTGACCTGAACCTTGTTCTTGTTCAGGCTTTTTTTGCCCTGGTTTACCCCAAGGATCTTGCTGGTTGCCTGATTCATTCCACGACATAATTCTCTCCAAAGAAATATCTGTTATTTATTTGCATTTTGCTAAAATATAGCCAAATGCAAGCCTTAAATTGTACCTATTTAGACTAGCTTTGGCTAGGTTAAAGATACAATTATTTTACATTTAACCACCAATGTGATGTTACTGTATTTTTATCAAACACTTCTCCCATTATTGGGGTTAATGTTTTAATTCCAGCTTGTTCTACAAGTGGAATACTAAGTCTTACTGGCTCGTCCCAAATATGAGTAGAAAGAGGATAAGCTCCCCAGTGAACTGGCATAAAACGTTTTGCATTTAGCATAGTTACCGCTTGAGCGGTTTGAGCTGGCAACATATGGTTATCAATCCAAGCAGGGTTATACTGCCCATTTTCAACAAATACTAAATCAAAACTGCCAAAGCGTTCAGTAATCTGCTGAAAATGTTGCCCATCTCCGAAAGCTGAATCCCCTGAATAATAGATTTGCTCCTGTGAAGTTTTAAATACATAACCTGCCCATAAGGTTTTATTACGATCAAATAAACTACGCCCAGTATTATGCTTAGCTGGTACAGCTGATAAAGTTAAATCCCCTATTTGAGTAGATTGCCACCAATCTAATTCTTCAATACGCTCGGCACTCACGCCCCATTTTTTCAATAACACACTCATTCCAAGCGGTACGATAAAGCGAGTTTTTTGCAAAGCGTAATGACGAACGATACTCTCATCTAAATGATCATAATGGTTATGACTATAAATAATGAAATCTACTTCAGGTAGTTCTGTCAATGTTGCAGGGGGGGCTTGAAATCTTTTCATCATAATCGGGATAGGTGAAACTGATTCTGCAAAGACAGGATCGATAAAAATTGTTTGATTTGCGATCCTAGCTAATAAAGAACTATGACCAAACCAAATAAATTTAGCATTATTACTTTCTGATAAAAATACTCGAAAATCAGGTTTATTCATTGGTAATAATGAAGGTGGGACAAGCTCTTTGGTATTAAATACCATCTGCCAAAGAGCTTTAGCAACTTCAATTGTTTCTACATCTTTATCTGGGGTTGGATTAAAAAATTGCTTATTATCTACGGAATAATGATCACTTTTTGCATAAATAGGATAGCTGTCAGGATAAAAATAGCTCCCTCCAGCCAAAATAAGAGCAAATAATGCAAAATATTTTTTAGTAAATTTCAAGATTGCTTTTCCGACTATATAAACTAAAACGAATTCTCAATATGCTAATTAAGTATATTGATTTCAAGATAAGCGGGCAGTTTATACAAAAAATTTACAATAGTGAGAATTAAAAAAGTTAGGGGGTGCAGATCACATCAGTCTAAGAAGTAAGCCCCCTAACTTAATAAAATATAGCGGTTTAACTATAACTTAATGGGTGTTGCAGTTTGTTCTAATACGGCAAGTAATTCACTGATATTTTGTTTGCCTTGTGTTTTTAGCCATTGACGAGCAGCATCAACACCTTCTGCTTTGTAAGCGTCTGCACCACCAGCCCAAGTTGCTCTGCCACATAATACACCATTAAATTGGCTACCTGCTTCTTTAGCAAATACGAGTGTATCTTGGAATAATTTTGCAGATACACCTGCACTCAAGAAAATAAAAGGTAATGAAGTCGCTTCACTTTGCTGTTTAAAGAATGTTTTTGCCTCAGCTTGAGTATAAAGGACTTCCCCTTCCGCAAAACCCTCCACATACGCCATATTGACTGGCACTTCTACTTTTAATACATCAACCCCAAAACGTTTATCGGCAAAAAATTTCATTGCTTCAATCACTTTACGGGGTTTAGCCTTAGCATTATGCACATAATCTTCATTCGACCCATCATAAGTTAAAATTTCAAGAAATAATGGGATCTGTTCAGCATTACATTCTGATGCAACTCGCTCAACAAAAGCAGCTTTGCGATCATTGATTTCTTTAGATTCATCAATATCAAAATAGATCAATAATTTAACCGCTTCTGCTCCTTTTTCTTTTAAACGATACACTGAAACATCGTCAATTAAATCAGGAAAACGCCCAACCACAGTTTTGTCGTAACCTGTTTTTTCATACGCCATAATCAATCCACAATTTTCATCACGTTTTTCTGCGGCAGCCCAACCAAATTCAGGATCAAGTAAAATAGAAGAGGCGTAAGGAGTCAGCTCTTGTGAGATCAATGTTTTAAATTCACTCACTTGCTGTGGCGTAATATCATCGCCCATCATTCTGCGTAAAGCACCACGCTGATCAATAGCCAGTGCCGCAATAATCCCATCTTTAGTTGCTAATTTTTTTAGTAATTCTTGTTTGCTCATTTGTTTTCTCCTTTTACTCGTCATCATCTGATGCTAAATTTTTTAATTGTTCTGCGACATCGTAGATCTGCTCTTTGGCATTTTCGATTAAGCCTTCTGTTCCTTCTTCGCTAACATAACTAATTACCATCGGTAGATTCATTCCGCTATATAATCCTGAAAGCTGACTTAAATAACGCATTGCCACATTACAAGGTGTACCGCCCATAATGTCGCAAAACACAACAATATCACCACTTGCTTTTGCTAAAGCCTGTTCAAATTTTTGTTGAAAGTCTTCAGTCCCTTCGTGAGGATATAAACAAACGGTTTGTGCTTGGGGAATTTCGCCTAAAATCATTTCAGCGGTTTCTAATAACCCTTCTGCAAATTCACCGTGGCTGATTAAAATTAAGCTCATAATTGCTCCTTATTGTATTTGTAAAATCTAATTTATATTTATTCTATTTAGACACTATCTGCCCCCGTTTACGGGGGAAGTACCCTTGCAAAGCAAGGGGGTAGGGGGCTGATTATCTATTTAAATGCAAATAAATATCTTCTAGTGCATTTCTAATGGCTTGCCACAAAATAACTTCTTCGTGTGTCATATTTTTACGAAGATGCTTTTTATACGTTATTAATTGCTCTGTTTCATTATTTCTAAATCGCATTCCCCCCTACCCCTTCGCTTTGCTCAGGTACTTCCCCCGCAAGCGGGGGCAGAATTTAATTATTTATTCTACAAATTCTTCGTATCCAACTTTTTATAAATCGGTTTATCGCTAAATTTAAGTTGGGTAATTTCTACACCTTCTGTTTCAAAAATAATAATATCGTTATTGCCTTGCTTTAATAGCGGTGCAGGAATATAAAGATAACAAGTCGGGCCTTCATTCCAGTATCGTCCTATATTTTCGCCGTTTATAAGAACAATGCCTTTTCCTAATTCTTGCGTATCAATAAAGGTATCTTTCGGTTCATCATCAATCATTAAAGTAAATTGATAAAATGACGGTGTTTTTGGATCTGTAAAACCGTTGAAATCAATCTGATCATAACGTTCAAAATCAATCAAATACTGCTCCCACCCTGTATGGAAATGAAGATCTAAAACTGCACCTGCTCCGATCCCTTTATGTTGTGTTGGGGCGAGGAGCTTTCCGCCATAATTGACACGCCCCATATTTTCAACTAAAAGATCTAATTGAAATGCTCCATTCGGGGTTTGTAGCATTATGTCGTTGCCAATTTCGTGTTGATATTGAGTGGCGACTTTTTGTTGATCATTAAATACTTGTACACGATCTCGGCATTGGTAAATTCTGAGCTTAATCTCACCGCTATATGCCGTTGGTTTAGCCCGATAAAGCAAGTAACCATAATAATGTCCTAATGTTTCCATTGTCTGTGTATAAGGGCTATCTACTCTTTGGCTAATTGTCGATAAGGTACTAAATAGAGAAACAGACTTATTCGGCACTAAAGTTGGATAAGCTGTGATTTCAGGTAAAATCGGCTCAGAAATTGGGCTGGCATCTGGATAAGTTGCCAATAATTTTTGTAGCAAATAGTATTTTTCAGATGGTTCACCCCATTCTCTAACGGGGGCATCATAATCATAGCTAGTAACTTGTGGTAAGTCGGTATCTAATCTAGCTGAACAACCATTCCAAAAGCCAAAATTCGTACCGCCTTGGAACATATAGAAATTGATACTAGCACGATCTAACAACTCTTTCGTGCAATTCACTAAATCTTGTGCATCTCGTGTTATTACAGGCTCTTTCCAGCGGTTAAACCACCCGTCCCAAAATTCCATACACATCAATGGGTAAGATTTATGGTGATTATCAAAATAGCGTTGTAATTCATCTAAATTTTGGTTAGAACGTGAGCCAAAATTACCTGTTGGCAAAATGTCATCTTCAATCAATGCGCCAGCTTCTAAAGCATTTTGCCAAGCACCATCAGAAGTGAAAAGCGGTACATTTATACCATTTTTTTGCATTAAATCTCGAATAGCTCGTAAGTAGTTTTTATCATTGCCAAAAGAGCCGTACTCATTTTCAATTTGCATCATTAGAATATTGCCACCTTGCGTAGTTTGATAAGGTGCAACTAAAGGCAATAATTTGGCAAAGTAACGTTCAACTTCGGCAAGAAATAGAGGATCGTTTTGACGTAAGCGAATATTTGGAATGTTCAATAACCAAGCAGGTAATCCGCCAAACTCCCATTCCGCACAGATATAAGGCGTTGGGCGTAAAATGACATAAAGCCCTAACTCTTTTGCCGTTTGCAAAAATTTCACCAAATCTGCCCGCTTACTGAAGTTAAATTCATTTGGCTTTGGTTGATGGACGTTCCACGCCACATAAGTTTCTACGGTATTACACCCCATTGCTTTTAGGTTGTATAAGGTTTTATACCAGTACTCTGGCACAATGCGGAAATAGTGAACTGCCCCAGAAATAATTTTGAATGGCTTGCCGTTAAGTAAAAAATCTTTGTTTCCAATTTCAAATGTAGTCATTTCTTGCTCCTAATTTGCGAAATGTAATGACTGCAAAATAGTTAAAATCGCATTCATATCTTTGCCTTTAAAATCAGCTTTGGATTGATCGATTAAAATCCGAGTTTCTTCATAGGCTATTACTTTTAATCCAGCCCCTTTTGCCGATGCAATACCGTGTTCAGAGTCTTCAATCGCAATGACTTGATCCGAATTTAGATTAAAATGAGCCAAGACTTTTTGATAAATTGTAGGATCAGGCTTACTTTTCACTAATTCTTTACCACTCATAATAAAATCAAAATGTTCTCTAATTTGAGTAAGGGTAAGTATTCGTTCAATATGTTTACGATCTGCTGATGATGCAACTGCAAGTTTAATATTATTGGCTTTAGCAAAATGGATAATATGGCGAATGTCTTGACGAAAAATGGCTAAATAATCTAAATTTTCCCAATAGCCTTTATCATAATTTAGCAAACTCTCTCCAATTTCTTCTACTGAAAGCGGTGATTGACTGAGCTGTTTAATAGCTAAAAAAAGATCTTGATAAGAACGTCCAACAACAGATGAAAATTGTTGCAGGCTAATTGGCTCATCAAAAGTTTTCAATTCATTTACAAAGCGTTGTAATAAACCAAATCCCATATATTCCGAGTCAATAATAACGCCGTCCATATCAAAAATAATGAGTTTCAACATTGCAAATACCTTGGTAATTATTAACCTAGAAAACTTATACTTACTTTAGAGTATAAAAAACATAACCATTTGTTTTATAACAATTAATTTCATATTACTTGGTTTAATACGCACAGATTTTTTTATTTTTCAAGACTACCAAATAAGTTATTTCTCTTTAAAATAGCTACGCTTTTTCAATGATTAAGGTAATTTTTTATATGAATGCTTGGGTTTTATTATTTATTTCTATTTGTGCTGAAATCTGTGGTACTACCGCTTTAAAATATAGTGAGGGTTTCACTAAGCCATTACCTACAATTCTTGCTTTAAGCGCATTTTTAATTGCGTTCTATTTAGTTTCTATTGTTTTTAAAACCTTACCTGTCGGCTTGGTCTATGCTATTTGGTCTGGTACTGGCATTGTACTTACTGCTGTTATTGCCTATGTCGCTTTCGGTCAAAAACCTGATTTAGCAGGATTTATTGGTATGGCAATGATTATTGCAGGTGTTTTGGTTATTAATTTGTTTTCAAAAAGTACAGGACATTGATTGCCAAATTAAATCAACTATCCGATAGTAGGTTTAACTCTCTATAATTTTTATAAGGACGCACTTAGTACGTCCTTACATTTTTTATGATTAACCTTTCGCTAATAATCCAGCCCAAGAGAGCAAGATACAGAGTGCGATAATGATCATAATCGCTTTATTCGAGTTCATTTTTGGTCTTCCAAGTAACCAGTAGATAAAGAACACGACTAAAGCAGGCACTAAGCGTGGAAGAATGAGATCTAAGTTTGCTTGTGCTGATACGACTTTTTCACCAATGGTTGCCACATAAGGTACTTTCACATTTACCATCGTGGCACACATCACCCCGACAACAAACACCCCAAGTACTGTTGCAGCATTGGTTAAGGCGTTGAGTTTATGTCCTAAATTAGTTACAAGATTAACCCCTTCACGATAAGCTATTTTGAGTTGCACCCAACGGAATACCATCGTAGCGATTGCAACAGCAACCCATAAACCAACCCCTAATGGATTACCACCTACTGCCATTGTTGCGGCAATCGCACCCATAATTGCAGGAACGAGAGAGCCGAAAATCGCATCACCAATAGCGGCGAATGGTCCCATTAAACCTGATTTAATCCCTGCGACTGCTTCTAGTGATTTAACCCCTTGTTTTTCTTCAAGAGCAAGGTCGATCCCTTTTACAATTGTGTTAAAGAATGGACTGGTATTAAAGAATTGGTTATGCATCACCATCATTTTTTGTAATTCAGGTGTATTATCGCCATACATTTTGCGTAGTTGTGGCAACATAATCCAAAGATAACCAGAACCTTGCATACGCTCATAGTTCCAACCGACTTGGTTAAAGAATAAGTTACGGATATTGATTTGGCGGAAATCTGCATCAGTAAGTTTATAGCCTTTTGGATTTCCAACTTGTTGATTAGAGTTCGTCATCTTCAATTTCTCCTTTTGCAGAAGTTGTGTTTTTCGCAACTGGGGCAGATCCACCCTCTACGCTACGTTGGTAAACCATATAAGCGAATGCGAATCCGATTGCAGCCATTGCTAACATAGGCACGCTATTGATTGAATTACTTACATTTGTTGCTGCACCTACTGCTGAAATATTACCGAATAGGGTAATAAAGATAGAGGTGAGTGCGAATGCAAGGATTAAGTAAGCAATATGACGTTTTGTTGGTAAGTAACGAAGTAAGATTGCAAAACCTAATGCTGGTAATACACCACCTGCAAGAGTTAAACCATCTGCAATAACTTTTAATACCCCGTGTTGCATTGCTTCAGCTAAACTTGCCACAAATGGACCACCAAAGACTAGAGCAAGGAAGATCGGTAATGCACGAGAAAGCCCCCAAGCAATTGCTCCACAGAGATAGTTCACTGTAATTGCGTTATAAGCGTGGTCTTGGATATTTTTATCAATACGGTGAGCGAAGAACACGTTAGACATTCTTGCTAAAATATCGGTATAAACCATTAACGCTGCAATTGGTACTGCTAATGATGTTAATGCAAGTTGCGGATCCATTCCAACAGCCACAGAGAACGCTGTTGCAATAACAGTCCCTGAGTTTGCATCAATGCGTGATGCACCGCCGAAAGTTCCTACACCGAGAACGGTAAGTTGCATTGAGCCACCAATGAGTAACCCTGTTGTTAGATCACCCATAATTAACCCTGTGATAAAACCTGCAAACACAGGGGAACCAGCACTTGATACGATAGTAATTTCATCTAAAATTTGATAGAACGCATAGAGCGTTATCAAAAGTATTTGCCACCATTCGATCATAATCTTTACTCCTCTATAAAAGTTTCATTAAATCGACTTTCTCTTCATTAGGTACTAATTGTGCGGTTAAATTGATACCTTTTGCAGAAAGTTTTCTAAACACATCCACATCATCGTCGGTAACGTGTACCGTTTTTCTGATTGCACGCGTTAGATCCGTTTTTGGCATATTGCCAGCGTTAATTTCCGTTAATGCAACACCTTGTTCCACTAGTCTTAATAATGTTTGTGGGTTACGAGTCACCAACAACACACGTTGTGAATCATAACGTCCATCGTTAATGTTTGTTGCTGCTTTCTCAACGGTAAGTACACTTAAATTGACACCTGCTGGACAAGCTAAACGTAGTCCTGCTTTATCAATATCATTATTTGCAGCAACATCATCAACGACCATAATGCGAGTAATATCGAGATAAGATGTCCACAAATTAGCCACTTGACCGTGAATTAAACGACCATCAATTCGTACGTTTAAAATTGCCATATTGGTCTCCTTAGTTATTGTATGAATAAAGCGTTACACCTTGTACCACTCGATTTACTTCCCCAGTTGGACAAGGGTTATCGGTGGTATAGCCCAAATGAAGTGAGCTATAAAATGAATATAATTGACCTACAACTAAAAATGGGAAAATACGAGCTGCATCATCTAATTGGTAAATTTCTGCGTGGAACTGCCCGCTTGCGTCACCAAGTAATATCACTTCTCTCGCTTTTTTATCTCGAATTAGTTCGTTATAAAGATCTCGATCATATTTTTCGGTATAAGCGTGTTGGGAAAGGAATACAAAAATAAGTGTTTCATTTTGTACTAATGATTTCGGCCCGTGACGAAATCCCATTGTTGATTCAAAAAAGCCTAAACGCTCTCCTGCAGTTAATTCTAATAATTTCAATGCGGTTTCTCGAGCCAACCCTTGAAAACCACCGCTACCTAAATAAACCACTCGTTTTACAGGTAAATGAGCTAGAGTTTGAACTGTTAAAGCATCTTCTGTTAATAATTTTTCTGTCACTTGTGAAAATTGCTCTACCCACTGTGAATTAAATTTTTGTGGGGCGAAAGCTAACAATGCAGCTAACATCATATTGCTAGCACTTGATGTCATTGCAAATCCTTGATCGTGAGTAGAATCAGGTAAGGCTAGAGGGTAACAAGCGGTAGGATTTTGTGAACATTTTACAAATAATGCCCCTTTCACATTATTTGTTATCGCTAAATGGTAAGCCTCTTTCACAATATCATTAACACGATCAACAGCTCCTATACTTTCAGGGCTATTTCCTGAACGGGCAAAAGAAACTAATAAGGTAGGTTTATCTTCAAATAAATATTGATAAGGACTAGAAACTAAATCTGTACTAGCAATGGCTTCTACTACACAGCCTAATTGCTCGCTTAAAACTGGGGCAATCACTTCACCGATAAACGCCGATGTCCCCGCCCCAGTAAAAATAATACGTAACTCGCCTTTTTTAGCTCTCTCTACGAGTGGAGCAATAAAAGTATGAATAGATGAATTTGCAACAATTTCTGTGGTTTCTCGCCACGTTTGTGGCTGTTGTGCAATTTCTTTTGCTGTCCAAAAAGCCTTTTGATTTTCTAAGGTTTGGTTTGAAATATTTAGAATCATTCCACTTCCCTCACAAAATATTGTCGTCTAAATTTGAAACTTGAAAGTAGCGAAATGTTTTATTTCAAATCTAATCGACGATAAATAAATACTTTGTTAAGAGAAAATGAATTAAGCAATCAACACTTTTACACCTGAATTTTCTAGATAATGCTGATAGTTTTTCGGTAGCTGATCATCTGTAACTAACACATCAATTTGATTGACAGGGCAAATAACAAAATCACTATATTGCCCAAATTTACTTGAATCCGTTACCACAATAACTTGATTTGCTGCTTCGCACATCAAACGATTTAGATGTGCCTCTTGCTCATTAAAAGTTGTAATGCCTTTTTGCAAATCAAAACCATCAACGCCCAAGAAAACTTTATCAAAGCGATATTGACGTAAATTGTTGTCTGCCATTATGCCTGAAAAAGACATCGCATTTTTACGCAAAATCCCTCCCGTCATTCTGACTTCTACATTCGGACAAGCAACTAATTCCATCGCAACATCTAAACCATTTGTCAAAACTGTCAAGTTTAAATCATTTAAATAACTTACGATTGCTTTCGTTGTTGTTCCAGAATCTAGAATAACTTTATCACCATTCTGTAATAATGACGCAGCTATTTTGCCTATATTTTGCTTAACTTCAGGATAATGATTTCGCTTGTCTGCAATTGAAAGCTCTGCAATCAATCTAGAATTTAATACTGCAAAACCGTGTGAACGAGTTATAAACCCTTGTTGTTCCAAAGCATTTAGATCAGTTCTAATCGTCACCGAAGACACCTTGAAATACTGAGCTAAAGCCTCAACTCGCTGACTATTCGTCTGCTTAAGCAATTCTAAAATATCAGAACGTCTTTCAACGCTACTTTTCATTTTCTCTCCTAAATTCAAACAATCACCACAAACTACGATTGCTTTCGAGATGAATAATAAAACAACAAATAACAAAAACAATCAAAAGCATTCGAAAATGAGATAAAGATCACATAAATTTACAAAATACAAAATATTTCTTTACGTTTTATCATCATAGTGATTAGGCAAAATTTCTATGATAAGCTAGTCTTTCTTTGTATTTATTCCATTTTATCAACATTAAGGAAAGAAAATGAATTTTAATCAAATTTTAAATACTGTATTAGGCACAGTTAAACAATCGGCTGGAAAAATCAATAAACCAAGTGAAAATACCGCAGATACAATCACTAAAATCGGTGGTGGTGCTGCTTTAGCAGGTATTTTATCAATGGTATTAGGTAGAAATGGTGGAGCAAGTCTAACAAAACTTGGCTCACTCGCTGCATTAGGAAGTATTGCTTACCAAGCCTATCAAAATTATCAAAAAGATCAGGCAAATGCTCAACAACAAGTCTCTGAAACCGTATTTACTTCAACAGCTCATAGCGAAGAAGAACGTAGTAATGTGATTTTACGCACAATGATCGCTGCTGCACTTTCTGACGGTGTGTTAGATGCCGAAGAAAGAGCACTTATTGAGCAAGAGGGAAGTAGCGATCCTGAATTACAACAGTGGCTATCACAAGAAATTGCTAACCCAATCAGTGTAACTGAAATCGCACGCATTGTAGGGAATGATGTGGCTCTTGCAAGCCAAGTTTATTTAGCCGCTCGTGTTGTGTGTAAAGATCTTTCTCGTAAAGAAATAGTGTTCTTATCACAACTCGCTACGGAATTAAATCTTGATGACGCTTTAGTTGAACAACTTGAAAAACAAGCGGGCTTTTAATCATATTTTTTGCAAAAAAAATGGCAAGGTTAATTCCTTGCCATTTTGCTTTATGCCTTCCTAGAATGGCTCTACTATGAATAACTCTTAAGATAAAATCATCTCTAAAAAATATTGCATTATTCTGGCATCATTGGTTAATTCTGGGTGGAAAGAGCAAGCCAGTACCCTACCTTGTTTTGCCAATACTACATTCCCGTCAAACTCTGCGAGAACTTCTACTTTGCTATTTTCGATAGTTGAGATGTAAGGTGCTCGAATAAATACTGCTGGGAATGGCTTTTCTAAGCCTTTTACCGCCAAATCAGTTTGAAAGCTGTCTATCTGCCGCCCAAACGCATTACGTTGCACACAAATATCCATTATACCGAGATGAGCAGGCTCTCCCCCTTTAATTTGTTTAGCCAATAAAATCATTCCAGCACAAGTACCAAACACTCCTTTCCCTTGTTGAGCAAACTGTTGTATCGCTTCCAATAAACCCACCGTACGCATTAGCTTACCAATGGCGGTACTTTCTCCACCAGGTAGAACTAAACCATCAAGAGCGGTGAGATCACTTGGATTTTTTACAATTTTTGCTGTTGCACCTAATTGCTCAATCTGTTGGTAATGTTCACTGACTGCACCTTGCAGTGCAAGTACTCCAATAGTTAAATGGCTATAATCTTTCATAGACTACCAACCACGATCTTGCATTCTTTCAGCGGCTGAAAGACGAGAAATTTCCAACCCTTTCATTGGCTCACCTAAATCTTCTGAAAGGAGAGCAATTAAATCGTAGTCTTGATAATGTGTGGTAGCCTGAACAATCGCTCGAGCAAATTTCTCTGGATTTTCTGCTTTAAAAATCCCTGAACCCACAAATACACCATCAGCCCCAAGCTCCATCATCAAAGCAGCATCAGCTGGTGTTGCCACTCCGCCAGCGGCAAAATTCACCACAGGTAATTTACCTAAGGTTTTAATTTGCAGTAATAATTCAAAAGGAGCACCTAAGTTTTTCGCTTCTGTCATTAGCTCATCGTGGCTCATTGCCACAACTTTACGCACCTGTGCATTAACCTTACGCATATGACGAACAGCCTCTACAATATTTCCTGTTCCTGGCTCGCCTTTTGTTCTCAGCATTGATGCTCCTTCTCCAATTCGGCGAAGTGCTTCACCAAGATCACGACAGCCACATACAAAAGGCACTCTAAACTCACTTTTTAATAGGTGGAACTCTTCATCAGCAGGCGTAAGTACTTCACTCTCATCAATGTAATCGACCCCCATAGACTCTAATACACGCGCTTCCGTAATATGTCCAATACGCGCTTTTGCCATTACAGGAATAGAAACAGCCCCCATAACTTCTTTCACAATTTTAGGGTTTGCCATACGAGCCACCCCACCTGCTGCACGAATATCTGAAGGTACACGCTCTAATGCCATTACTGCTACTGCCCCCGCAGCTTCTGCAATACGAGCTTGCTCGGCATTCACAACGTCCATAATGACGCCACCTTTTTGCATTTGTGCCATACCACGTTTTACTACATCTGAACCTAGAATTGTTGCCATTGTATTTTCCTTCTGTTAGTGAAACTGCTCGCTATTTTGAGAAATCACAGATATGATTAAAAGTATCAGTTTTGATGATTTTAATGGTGTCAGAATGAAAAAAATAAATTACCGTTTAGATAAAGCCGATAAAACACCGCTCTATTTACAGCTTTATCAACAAATCCGTTTAGCAATTCATCAACAACAGTTACACTTTGGTGATAAATTACCTTCTAAACGCCACTTAAGTGAGTTTCTACAAATCAGCCAGAACACCGTAGAGAATGCTTACGAGCAATTACTTGCGGAAGGTTATATCAATGCCAAAGCTCGCAGTGGTTTTTTTGTCAGCTTTCAAGCGGAGCTGGATTTTCCTTGTGATCTACCACGTCAAAAACAAACTGCATATTTTCAATCTCGCAAAACTTACTACGATCTCAATCCTAATTTAATTGATAGTAAAAATTTCCCGATACGTCAGTGGCAAAAAGCAGGAAAACAGAGCCTTAAATTTTGGCAAAATGAGATGATTGCCTTAGGCGACAAACAAGGTGATCGTAATTTACGCAATGAAATAGCCCACTACTTATACGCATCTCGTGGGGTAAATTGTGAACCTGAACAAATTGTGATCGGTACAGGATTAGAAAATTGTGTGCTACAACTAATTTTACTTTTTAATCAAATCAGCGAAAAGCCAATCCAATATGCAATGGAATCCTATGGCTATATTACTATTGAAAAAATGCTTACTGCTTATGGTAAAAAAGTACTACATCTCCCCTTAACTACAGACGGACAGCTTGATCTAGCAACATTAGCCGAAAGCCAAATAGATATTGCTTACCTTACTCCATCTAACCTCTACCCGTTCTCACAAGTATTATCTATCGGACAGCGACAACAATTACTAGAATGGGCAAACCAACAGCCGCAACGTTATATTATTGAAGATGACTACGACAGCGAGTATCGCTACAAAGGTAAGCCTATCCCCGCATTACAAAGTCTTGATGTTAATGAAAAGGTTATTTATCTTGGGTCATTCTCTAAACTACTGATGCCTTCTTTGCGAGTTGGTTTTATGGTATTACCAAAATCTCTGCTTTCTCTTTATCAACAATATTGTGGATTTTTTAACTGTGGTGTTTCTCGCTTTGAACAGCAACGATTAGCCACATTTATTCAGCAGGGTGAATTTGAAAAACATATTCAACGAATGCGAAAAATTTATCGTAAAAAAATGGAAATGCTCTGCCGTTTACTACAACCTTATTCCCATAAAATCCGCTACTACGGAGAACATTCGGGGGCTTATTTATTGATTGAATTATTGGGAAATCACTATACAAATGTAGAACTGGTGGAAATTTGTTTGCAAAATAATATCAAAATCTACCCGCTTAATTACCCTAATCGGCAACTCTTTTCTATTGGCTTTGCGGATATTGATGAACAAGAATTTAATGAGGTGTTTGAAAAGTTAATTTCAATATTAGTGTCAAAATAATAGATGAAATATAAAAAAATTAGGCAAGAGAGTAAACTATTTTATCTACTTGCCTATTATTTATTAAAATTACGCTGGGTGTCTTTCCGCTACTTCTTTTAACAAGGTTTGTAATTCGCCTTTTTGGAACATTTCAAGCACGATATCGCAACCGCCAATTAACTCACCTTCTACCCATAATTGTGGAAATGTTGGCCAATTTGCGTATTTTGGTAATTCTGCACGAATATCTGGGTTAGTTAAAATATCTACATAACCAAATGGAACTTGGCAGTTAATTACCGCTTCAACTGCACGAGCAGAGAAACCACAAGATGGGAATTTTGGCGAACCTTTCATATAAAGTAAGATTGGGTTTTCGCTAATTTGTTTTTGGATTCTTTCGATAGTTTCCATTATTTACCTCATTATTAAGTGTTATAAGTATCTCCTGATACCTATCTTATTCAAAGATGGTACAACTATACCATCTCTATATAACTTACTACTACTTCGCAATACGTTTATATTTGATACGATGTGGCTGTACTGCATCTGCTCCAAAGGTTTTCTTTTTCCACTCTTCGTAGTCAGAGAAGTTACCTTCATAGAAGGTTACTTTACCTTCATCACCATAGTCAAGAATATGGGTGGCAATACGGTCTAAGAACCAACGGTCGTGCGAAATCACCAATGCACAGCCAGGGAATTCTAAAATTGCATTCTCTAATGCACGCAAGGTTTCAACGTCTAAATCATTGGTCGGTTCGTCTAGTAATAAGACATTTCCGCCCACTTGCAATAATTTTGCTAAATGTAAACGACCACGTTCACCACCAGACAGCTCACCAACACGTTTTTGTTGATCTACCCCTTTGAAGTTAAAGCGTCCAACATACGCACGACTAGGAATTTCAAAGTTGCCAATTCGCATAATATCTTGCCCACCAGATACTTCTTCCCAAACTGTTTTGCTGTTATCCATCGCATCACGGAACTGATCAACAGATGCCATTACTACTGTTTCACCCAAGACGATTGAGCCAGAATCAGGCTGTTCTTGCCCTGATAGCATACGGAATAAAGTTGATTTACCCGCACCATTTGCCCCGATAATTCCTACAATCGCGCCTTTTGGAATAGAGAATGAGAGATCATCAATTAAAGTACGTTCACCATAAGATTTTGTTAGATTTTGTACTTCGATTACTTTATCCCCTAAGCGTGGGCCAGGTGGAATAAAGAGTTCATTGGTTTCGTTACGTTTTTGATATTCGCCACTATTAAGTTCTTCAAAACGAGCCATACGAGCTTTACTTTTTGCTTGGCGACCTTTTGGATTTTGACGTACCCATTCAAGCTCTTTTTCGATAGATTTTTGACGAGCCGATTCTGCAGCTTGCTCTTGTGCTAAACGTTTCTCTTTTTGCTCTAACCAAGATGAGTAATTTCCTTCCCAAGGAATACCTTCTCCGCGGTCAAGTTCTAAGATCCAACCTGCCACATTATCTAAGAAGTAACGGTCGTGGGTAATTGCAACGACTGTGCCTTCATAATCGTGTAAGAAACGTTCTAACCAAGCCACTGACTCTGCATCTAAGTGGTTGGTTGGCTCGTCTAATAACAACATATCTGGTTTTTCAAGTAATAAACGGCAAAGTGCTACACGACGGCGTTCTCCCCCCGAAAGATGCTCAATTTTTGCATCCCAATCAGGTAAGCGTAACGCATCTGCTGCTCGCTCTAATTGGTTTTCAAGATTATGCCCATCGTGAGCTTGAATAATGGCTTCAAGCTCTGCTTGCTCCGCTGCGAGTTTATCAAAATCAGCATCGGGATCAGCATAAAGTGCATACACTTCATCTAAACGGGTAAGTGCTTTTTTAACTTCGCCAACCGCTTCTTCAATAGCTTCACGCACAGTTTGTTGTGGTTCAAGTTTTGGCTCTTGTGGAAGATAGCCAATTTTAATCCCTGGTTGTGGGCGAGCTTCACCTTCGATCTCTTTGTCGATACCAGCCATAATGCGTAAAAGTGTTGATTTACCCGCACCATTTAAGCCAAGTACCCCGATTTTAGCACCTGGGAAGAAACTTAATGAGATGTCTTTAAGAATGTGTCGTTTTGGTGGAACAACCTTACCAACACGATGCATCGTATAAACAAATTGTGTGGACATTATATTCATTCCTTATTGATAAAAATTGACGGCTATTCTACTTGAAATTGGGCTAGGTGGGAATCTGAAATCTTTCTTAAGATAAAATCTATCTTTCAGAAAATCTTTTTGGGGTAGGGTGGGTTTTAACCCACCATATTTAAAATCAATCAGTTACAAAATGGTGGGCTAAAGCCCACCCTACGTCAAATACCTTTATCTAGAGCTAATTATATTAGCCTAAAATCCCCCTCTTTAGTAAAGAGGGGCTAGGGGAGATTTAGAAACAATGAATCAAACTTACTGTTTCTCTCTCGCAACCGCTCGGTAACCAATATCTCTACGATAGAAACGACCTTGCCATTGGATCTGTTCCGCTAATTTTAACGCCTGTTGTTGAGCATCAAAGACAGAATTACCTAATGCGGTTGCACAAAGTACACGTCCGCCATTAGTTAATAATTTACCCTCTTTTTGTTCAACACCGGCTAAAAAGACTTTTTGTCCTGCAATAGCTTCAGTCGGAATACCTATAATTTCATCACCTTTACGATAATCTGCTGGATAGCCTTCAGCTGCTAACACAATCCCTAAAGCAGCTTGTTCACACCATTTAGACTGCACTTCATCTAATTTACCATCACATGCTTTTAAGCAGAGCTCTACTAAATCTGATTCTAAACGCATCATAATTGGTTGTGTTTCAGGATCACCAAAACGGCAGTTAAATTCGATTACTTTTGGCTGACCATTTGGCATAATCATCAAGCCTGCATATAAAAATCCAGTATAAGGATTATTTTCAGCCGCCATTCCACGTACAGTCGGGTAAATAACTTCGTCCATTACACGCTGATGAATTTCGGCTGTTACCACTGGAGCAGGAGAATAAGCCCCCATTCCACCTGTATTTAAGCCTTTATCCCCTTCACCAACACGTTTATGGTCTTGGCTAGTTGCCATTGGTTCAACATTTTTACCATCAACCATTACGATAAAGCTAGCTTCTTCACCATCTAAAAACTCTTCAATCACAACTCGGCTTCCTGCATCACCAAAAGCATTGCCTGAGAGCATATCTTTCACTGCCTCTTCTGCTTCTGCAAGACTCATCGCCACAATTACCCCTTTACCAGCAGCCAAACCATCTGCTTTAATAACGATAGGTGCACCTTTTTCACGCAGATATGCTAAAGCAGGCTCAACTTCAGTGAAGTTTTGATATTCTGCTGTTGGAATTTGATGGCGAGCTAAGAAATCTTTTGTAAATGCTTTTGAGCCTTCAAGCTGTGCAGCTGCTTGGGTTGGTCCAAAGATTTTTAACCCAGCTTGACGGAAAGCATCAACCACACCGATAACCAATGGTGCTTCAGGGCCCACAATCGTTAAGCCCACCTCATTTTGTTTAGCAAATTCAACTAAAGCGGTAACATCAGTCGCTGAAATTGCAACATTTTCAATACCTTGCTCTAATGCTGTACCTGCGTTTCCTGGTGCAACAAATACTTTAGTAGCTAAAGGAGATTGACGAACTTTCCAAGCTAATGCGTGCTCACGCCCACCATTACCGATAATTAAAATATTCATAGTTATCCTTAAATTTGTAAAAAAGATAGAAAATCTGACCGCTTTTATAAGTTAATACACTATAAGCAAACGATTGCGTAGTTTACCGAATTTTAGTGTATTCTAAAAGGGAATAATCAGAAACAAGCGGTAAGATTATGAGGATTTTTTGCAAAAATTAACATTATGTAGAAATAGTAAAAACAGCTCGCACTTCTGTTTCACTATTCCTGCATAAAATGTTCAATTAACAGACTAACCTTCTAAACGCTCAAAACGTAATACTTTACGTTCTACTTGGCGTAGGATAAGAGTCATTATGCCTGTAATCATTAGATAGATTACGCCTGCCATTCCATAGATTGAAAGAGCATCATACTCTGTACCGTATAGTTGGCGAGCATAGCCCATAATATCCATAATAGTGATAGTGGAGGCTAATGATGTGCCTTTAAACACTAAAATAATTTCATTGCTGTACGAAGGTAATGCACGTTTTAACGCATAAGGGACTAAAATTTTTAGTGTTTGCAAACGATTTAAACCTAAAGCAGCACAAGTTTCCCATTGCCCTTTTGGAATCGCTTTTACCGCACCGTGAAATAGCAAGGTGGTGTAGGCGGTACTATTCAATGCTAAAGCTAACATTGCACAAAACCACGCATTTGATAGCAATGCCCACAGCGGGCTATCCACAATCCATTGGAACTGCCCTGGTCCTGCATAAATTAAGAAGAACTGAACTAACAATGGCGTACCAGTAAAGAGCGTTAAAAAGAGATTGATCGCCCCTTTGATTAAAGCATTTTCCATTGAAAGTAGGAATGTGAGCAATAACGCTAAGAAGAATGCAACGGTTAATGCCACAAAAGTAAGTAATAAACTGGTCGGAATGCCTTGAGCAATTACATTAAAATAATCCTGCAACATTATGCAATTCCTCTCTCAAAGCGGGTAAAACGAAGTTCTAATTTGCGAATAATTACTTGGCTTAATAGCGTAATTGCTAAGTAAATCAAAGCAGCGAAACCATACCAAGTAAAAGGTTGATGAGTTGTTGTATTGATTAACTCGGTTTGACGCATTAAATCGTGAACACCAATTAAAGAGACCAATGCGGTATCCTTTAATAACACAAGCCATTGGTTACTTAGCCCAGGCAATGCGTGTCGCCATACCTGTGGCATCACAATATGAATAAAGGTATAAATTCGACTGAGTCCTAAAGCCGCCCCTGATTCCCATTGCCCAGCGGGTACAGCTTGAATTGCACCACGCAAAGTTTGTGAAGCATAAGATGCAAAAATCAACGCCAGCGCAACCACACCGCAACCAAAAGGCCCTAGTTCAACGTAATCCCCTGTGAGTAATTCCAAAATTTCTGGCGTACCGAAGTAAATTAAAAATACCACTAAGATTTCAGGCAAACCACGCAATAAGGCGACAAACACAGCGGTAGGCTTGTTAATCAATGCCCATCTATGAGTTTCAAGAGAAACAAATAAAACGGCTAACAACATTCCTACTGCAAGCGAACAAAGAGCAAGCCCTAAGGTCATTAGAGCTGCTTGAGAAATTAAGGGGAGATAATCCACAAACATATGATTATTTTGTCATCCATTTATCATAAATTTTTTGATATTCGCCACTCGCTTTAATCGCTGCGATCCCTTTATTCAAGTCTTCCACTAACGCTGTATTTGATTTTTTCACAGCAATACCTAAACCGTTATTGAAATAACGTTTGTCTGTTACACGCTCACCGACAAAGCTAAGCTCAGGATTTTTATCAAACATCTCTCTTAATACATCTGTATCACCAAAGATAATATCAATACGTCCATTTTTTAAATCTAAAACTGCATCTTGTAAACTTGCATAAGAGCTTGCTGCATACTGTTTTGCTTCTGCATTGATATATTGCTGATAGGTTGTACCATTTTGCACACCAACTTTTTTCGCTTGAGCAAGATCGCTAATTTTGTCTTTTACACTGATAAAACTTGCTGAACTTTCATAGTAAGGGGCAGAAAATGCAACTTGTTTTGCTCGAGCTTCAGTAATATCAATAGCTGAAATTGCTGCATCGAAGCCACCACGACCTTTAATTAAGCTAGGAATTAACGCATCAAAGGCTTGAGCTTTGAAATGACAGGTTGCATTTAACTCTTTACAAATTGCATTAGCAATATCGACATCAAACCCGACAATTTCACCTTTTTCATTAGTTAATTCAAACGGAGGATAACTTGGCTCCATTGCAAAAGTAATATCTTGTGCGTTAGCGAATGTAGAGCCTGCTAATAGTGTTGCTAAAAGTAATTTTTTCATTGTGTTTACCTCATAATTATTAGTGTGAATGTGAAAGATAGTGGGTAAATTGTTCTGTTTTCGGTGTTTCAAAACAGCTTGCATCACCTTGTTCAATAATGTTGCCTTTTTCCATATAAACGACTTTAGTTGCAACTTTACGAGCAACAGAAACTTCGTGGGTAACAATCACTTGCGTGATTCCTGTACTCTGTAATTCCTGAATAATATCAACAACTTGAGCTGTGATTTCAGGATCTAAAGCAGCCGTTGGCTCATCAAATAATAATACCTGCGGTTGCATCATTAACGCTCTTGCAATCGCAACTCGTTGTTGCTGACCGCCCGATAAGTGCAAAGGAAAACGCTCAGAAAATTCGGCTAATTGTAAGCGAGCCAGTAATCCTTTCGCACGTTCAATAGCTTGCCCTTTGCCTAATCCAAGTACTTTCATTGGTGCTTCAATCAAGTTTTGCATTACCGTTAAATGTGGCCATAAGTGATATTGTTGAAATACCATTCCCACTTCTTTACGCAATAGTGAAACCTGTTTAGCATCAGCTTTAGCGGTGAGATCAAACTTATGATTTGCAATTTCTAAAATACCTGACTGCGGTACTTCCATCAGGTTTAAGGTTCGAATTAACGTACTTTTGCCCGCTCCACTTGGACCAAGTAGCACCACCGTATCGCCTTTTTCGATATTCAAATTGATATCAAACAAGGCTTGGTTAGAGCCATAATAGAAATTGACATTACTAATACGAATTGCCATTTAAGGAAGATCCTATTCAAAACTTAAAAAGTGAATAGATATTATTATTTTATGAATAACTATGCAAGTTATTTTTCAAAAAAAATTGAATTTTTTTAGAATGAAGCAAATAAATAGTTATGTTCATCTACTTCAGTTCCCAATAAGAAATAACCTTCAGCCAATGATCAATATTACAATGGTCTGTATCTCAGTATTGCAGTAAAGACTATACCCTGGTATGTGATGCTTAATTTCTTTAGGGTATTTTTGCTAGAGAATGTGGTAAGAAAATATTTGCTTTAGATATCCTAACGTGTTCTAATGTGACTAAGCTAAAAAGCTGGTTATATAAGTTCGTTATTTATTTGCACTTCCTGTAATACAAATTTTAAATTTATTCTTGAAAGTCTTTTAATATCTATCTCTATCTAAATTCAATTTCTTAGCGTCACAGCTTGTTTCAAGCACAAATTTAAATTTTATGTAAAAAGGAAAATAAAATGTCTAAATTACAAGGCATAGTTAAATGGTTTAACTCAGATAAAGGTTTTGGTTTTATTACGCCAGCTAATAATGGCAAAGATTTATTCGTACACTTTTCTGGTATTGTAGGAACTAACTTTAGAACTTTAAATGAAGGCGATAAAGTAGAATATACCGTTCAAGATTCAGATCGTGGCCCCTCGGCTATTGACGTGGTTGTAATCCGTAAATAATTGCTATAGTAGACAAAAAGGGTTGGTTTTATGATTTCCTTACCATTATTACCAACTCTTTCTATTTAAAAAATCCTGTATAAACAATATCTTATGTCTTCTTGTTAAGCTGCTGTGAGAACGTAATTTATCTTCAGTTCTTTGAATAACCTTTCCAATCTATTTGTTGTCTTCTCAATATTTAAGCCATCATATTTTTCATAGGTAAATAAATAATCAAAGTATTGAAAAATAATCATTTTATTGTATGTGGAGGTTACACTAGCATCCTTTACATCTACACATTCAACTCAGCTTCATTACCACGTTCTTGTAGCCACTGCTTACGATCTTCTGCTCGTTTTTTGGCGAGCAGCATATCCATCATCTCAAAGGTTGCAGAATCCTCTTCTTCGCTCAATGTATCTAATGTTAATTGTACCAAGCGGCGAGTATTAGGATCCATTGTGGTTTCACGAAGTTGGCTTGGGTTCATTTCGCCTAAGCCTTTAAAGCGTTGCACATTTGGTGTGCCTTTCTTCTTGGCTAAACGAGCTAAAATAGCTTCTTTTTCACTTTCGTCTAAGGCGTAATGTACTTCATCTTTACCAATATCAATACGATAAAGTGGTGGCATTGCGACATAAACGTGCCCTTGTCTTACTAAATTTGGGAAATGGCGTAGGAATAATGCACAAAGTAGCGTAGCAATATGTAAACCGTCTGAATCCGCATCAGCAAGAATACAGATTTTGCCATAGCGAAGTTGGCTTAAATCATCGTTGTCGGGGTCAATTCCCATTGCTACGGCAATATCGTGAACTTCGGTAGAGGCTAATACTTGATCGGAAGAAACTTCCCAAGTATTTAAAATTTTGCCACGCAAAGGCAAAATAGCTTGGTTTTCTTTGTTGCGAGCTTGCGTTGCTGAACCACCTGCAGAATCACCTTCTACTAAAAATAGCTCTGTTTGCGATAAATCTTGCGAAATACAATCTTTGAGCTTACCAGGTAGTGCAGGACCACTTACTAATTTTTTACGCACTACTTTTTTCTCAGCTTGCAAACGATGCTGTGCCGAGCTAATTGCCATTTCAGCAAGCTGTTTACCTATATTGGTGTTTTGGTGTAACCAAAGGGTAAAAGTATCTTTTATTGTATTTTCAACGTAGCTAGATGCTTGGCGAGATGAAAGACGTTCTTTCGTTTGCCCTGCAAATTGTGGTTCTTGCATTTTGAGTGATAGTACATAAGTACATCTGTTCCAGACATCATCTGCGGCTAATTTTATTCCACGCGGTAAAAGTGAATGGATTTCGCAAAATTCGGCAATGGCTTTAAATAAACCTTGACGTAAGCCATTAACGTGAGTGCCGCCTTGTGCTGTTGGAATTAAATTAACATAACTTTCGGCGAGCAATTCCCCTTGTGGCAACCAAGTCACCGCCCAGTTTAATGCTTCTGTTTCATTCACCACATCGCCAATAAAAGCAGGATTTGGTAAATACTCCTGCTCTTTTAATGCGTCTGCTAGGTAATCAGATAAACCGTCTTCGTAATACCAAGTTTCTTGAGTATTATTGATGTGATCGGTAAAGTTGATAGTTAATTTAGGGCAAAGTACCGCTTTAGCACGCAGTAAATGGCGTAAACGGCTAACGGAAAATTTAGCAGAATCAAAATATTTCGGGTTAGGATAAAAGCGGACGGTTGTTCCTGTTTGACGTTTTGGGCAAGTTCCAACAACAGTTAATTCTTCAACCTTTGCACCATTTGCAAAAGCAATGGTATAAACTTGACCGCCACGTTTAATGGTGATCTCCACACGTTCTGACAGGGCATTGACCACTGAAATACCCACACCGTGTAAACCACCTGAAAAGGTATAATTTTTGTTTGAGAATTTTCCGCCTGCGTGAAGCTTAGTTAAAATGAGCTCTACACCTGAAATTTTTTCGGTGGAGTGAATATCAACAGGCATTCCACGCCCATTATCAACTACTTCTAATGAGTTGTCGCTATGTAAAATAACATCAATTTGATTTGCATAGCCAGATAATGCTTCATCAACACTGTTGTCGATGACTTCTTGCCCTAAATGGTTTGGGCGAGTAGTATCGGTGTACATTCCAGGGCGAAGTTGTACGGGTTCAAGATCTTTAAGCACCGTAATTTCGTCCGCATCATAGCGTTTTTCAGACATTTTGGTTCTCATATGTGAGTGGAATAAAAATAGTGGCGGATTTTACCGAATTTATTTCTGTTGCTCAATGAAAATCATATTTGGCTTTGGTTGTCTCTATGGTTGAGTATATAATGATAGTGTATTTTTTATTCATTAAACAATAGGAGAAAAAAATGAGTGATCAGCAACTTACTGACATTAAAGACCCACATAGAACCCTTGTCATTATTACTTATGCTCTGTTTTTAAGTGGGCTACTCATTGGTGGTTTACCCACAATAGTTGGGCTAATTATCGTTTATGTTAAACGTAAAGACCTAGAAGGCACTGTTTATTTTGACCACTTTAGATTCTTAATTAGAACATTTTGGTTGAGTCTTTTAGGTGCGGTAATTGGTGCATTACTTTCCTTTATTGGGATTGGCTTTATCGTTATGGTTGTAGTAGGGCTTTGGTATGCTGTCCGAATTATATACGGTTTTATTAAAGTATTAGATAAAAAGCCAGTAAATCCAACTTCATGGCTACTTTAACTGGAGTGGATTGAAAAATATCTAAAAGTAATAGTTACGAAATAGTGGGCTTAAGCCCACTATACAGACTGATGACAAACTTCAAAAGAACGTAAAATCTGTAGGGTGGGCTTTAGCCCACCATCTTTAAAATCAATAAGTTACAAAATGGTGGGCTTAAGCCCTACTAAATAAGTTTGTTAATAATTTGTAGTGGTTATTTTTGATATTGTGCTTCTAGCTCTTCCATAAACTCTTGGTTCATTTCAATTTTGGCTTTTTCACGCAAATCATTTAATAGTGTTAAATAAAGTGCTGCTTGATCTTGCTGTGAGATAGCATTAGATAACATTGCAAAACCTTCTTGTTCAATATTACCATCAACCACTTTATCTAAAGCAATAATTAACACATCACCATTTTTATCTCTAGCAACTTGATAGTTAGGCTTATCGCTTGGTTTCGCCATTGAGAATAATGTTTTTGATAATACTGGGTGCGTTGTTTGTGCTTGGATAAATACAAGCTCTTCTGCTTTGCCGAAATCCACTGTTGCTGAGTTTCCTGCATTGAGTAATTTTACTTCTTGCTCTGCTTTGGTAAGTAATGCTTTCTCTGCTTTTTCTTGTTTAACTCTTTGTTCAACCACTGATTTAGCTTGTTCAAACGTTTGAGTGCTTTCAGCTTGATAATCAGTAACCCTTAAGAAAAGTGTTGCAACTTGATCGCCATTGGTAATATCAATAGCCTCAGAGTTTTGTTTGCTCTGTTTCAGTTCACTATTAAAGATAGCTTTGATAACTTTGTCGTTATTTAATTCTGCTGGAATTTGGCTATGTGTAAAACTTTCAGTTTTCTTTAATGTTAAGCCAACAGCATCAGCAGCAGCTTGTAATGAGCCACTATTTTCAAAGGCTTTATTTTTTAATTCGTTAATTGCATTTGAATATTCAGGTGCAACAAGTTCACTTTTGATAATGCTTGCAATGTGATCTTTCACTTCAGAAAGTGGGGTTTCACTACCACGTTGTTCTAGTACTTTAACAATATGGTAAGCACCATCAATTTTTACAGGTTTACTAAATTCACCTGCTTTTAGACTATTCAAAGCAGCTTCAAAAGCGGTAGGGAAAGTGCCATTTTTTACCCAACCTAAATCACCACCATTTGGGGCTGTAATGCTGTCTGTTGAGTGTTCTTTCGCTAAAGTAGCAAATTCACTACCATTTTTGAGTTGCTCATAAATTGTATTCGCTGTTGTTTCATCAGCAACTTGAATATGAGCTGCTTTTTTTTCTGTATTCCCAAATTGGGATTTATTTGTTTGATAGTAGGTTTCAATTTGTTCTGGGGTAATTTGAACCTTATTTTCAAAATCTTTCGGGGTTGCGATGAGGTACTCCACCGCAACTTGTTCTGGGTTGATAAATTCTTTTTGATGAGCATCATAATAGCTTTTTAGCTCATCTTCAGAAGCGGTTTGATTTGCCATTTCTTTTGCAATTGGCATTGTGAATAAACGTACAATACGTTTTTGTAATAATAATTTAGCTAATAGCTCTTTTTCAGCAGGCACACTGAAGTCACTTTGGATTATGCCTTCATTTATTTGTGAGATTAACATTCCTTCACGCACCGTTGCGGCATATTGATCGGGGGTAATACGGCTACGTTGTAATGATTGTTGGTAGAGAGTATTATCAAATTTTCCATTGGTGTTAAATGCTCCGCTATTCACAATTTCTGCTTTAATCTGATCAACGCTAATGCCTAGTTTTAACTCCTGAGCATATTGACGGATAAGTTCTTCATTTACTAATCCGTCTATAATTGCTTGCTGAAATTGTTTGGCATATTCAGGATTATCAAGTAGATCGCCTGCTTGTCCGCCCAATTGGGTATAAAGTGCGTTTTCTCGTTGGCTTTTTTGGCTGTTGAATAACTGTTGGGAAATTTCTTGTCCATTTACTTTTACTGCTGATGTATCTGCTGTAAATAATGTTCCTCCAATTCCGCCAAGCACAAATGAGAGCGATACCAGTGCGAAAATAATTTTAAATACTGGACCACTTGTTCGATTATGCATACTTTCAATCATTGCGATTATATTCCTTAAATTAAAATAAAATTGTTGTCGATTATACTGCAAAGCAAATAATTCTCAAATTTGAATTTTTGCAAAAAATTGTGGCGATAAGACCGCTTGCAGATCGGTTTTGTTAGGATTTTTTGCATTTGAAAGGAAAATTTGCTTTAATTCGCACCTATATTTTTATTCCCTCTTTAACTCTTTGAATTAAGGACAGCGTATGGGTATTTACGCATATATTTGTTTTCTCTCAGCCTTATCTATTTTGCTCGGCTTTATCACCAGTAAAATTAGTGCTCAAGTACAATCTACCATTGCAATTACTGCTGCAGCGATGGTTGGCTCATTATTACTTTTATTACTTGGTTCTTTCGGTTGGTTTAATTTAGATCATATTGCAACGGAAGTGATGGAACAGATTGATTTTAAAAGTTTTTTACTTAATGGAATCTTGGGGTTCTTGTTATTTGCAGGTTCATTAGGGATTAAATTGCCGTTGTTAAAAGATCAGAAATGGGAAATTACAATTTTTGCTCTTTTTTCAACGGTCGCATCTACTTTTATTATCGGTACTCTTATTTATTTCATCAGTAATCTTATTGGCTTACCGATGGATTTTATTTACTGTTTGTTATTTGGTGCGTTGATTTCTCCGAACGATCCAATAGCAGTTATCGCAATAATCAAAAATCTTCGTGCACCAAAGCGTATTGCAATTCAAGTTGAGGGGGAATCCCTATTCAATGATGGCGTAGGTTTAGTTATCTTTGTGACTGTGCTAGCCGTTGCATTTGGTGGACAAGAAGCGACTTTTAGTAGCATTATGGGATTATTCTTACACGAAGCTATCGGTGGTATCTTATTTGGCTTTGTACTTGGATTTATTGCTCATATTCTGATTTCATCTACTGATGATGGTAGTTTGGAAATCCTTCTCACTTTAACTATTCCAACAGCGGGCTTTATGTTTGCGAATAATTTCCTTCACGTTTCAGGGGCATTAGCGATGGTGGTTTCTGGAATTATGATTGGTAACTGGACTCGTCATTCGGGCTTTTCGGAACAGAGCCAGCGTTATTTAGATCACTTCTGGGAGATGATTGACCATTTCTTAAATGCGTTGTTATTCTTCCTAATTGGTTTTGCGTTATTACTTATTGATTTTAGTATTTACGGTATTATTTTGATGATTGCAGCAATTCCTGTTTGTTTAGCGGCTCGTTATGCAAGTTTATGGTTGCCATTGCAAGTACTTAAAAAATTCCGTACTTATAATCCATATACGTTAAAAATTATGACGTGGGGTGGACTGCGTGGTGGTTTAGCCTTGGCGATGGCGTTGTCTATTCCAGCTAAAACCGCTTTTGTAGGTGATGGAATTGATGTGAAAGATATTATTTTGGTGATGACTTATTCGGTGGTAATGTTCTCAATTCTTGTACAAGGCTCAACCGTTGAACCGATGATCCGCAAATCAAAAGCGGTCGATCCGAACAAAGAAGAGTATTTACAACCAAGTAATCAAAGTTCTCATCATTAAAATTTTATTTAGGGAAGATTGCTTTTCGGGGAAATTCCCTTTAGAATTTGCAACTTCGTGTCGTAGCTGAATTAGAGATCGGCTATTGATGAATTTAAACTTAACTACTTTTTAGGAGTAAAAAATGTCTCTAAGCGTAGAAGCAAAAGCAAAAATCGTTGCTGAATTTGGTCGTGATGCAAAAGATACTGGTTCTTCAGAAGTGCAAATCGCACTTTTAACTGCACAAATCAACCACTTACAAAGCCACTTTGCTGAGCATAAGAAAGATCACCACGGTCGTCGTGGTTTATTACGTATGGTTTCACGCCGTCGTAAATTATTAGACTACTTAAAACGTACTGATCTTGCTAAATATTCAGAAACTATCGCACGTTTAGGTTTACGTCGCTAATTTCAGATTGGAAAAGCCGAGCAGATAAATGCTCGGTTTTTTTATGCGTGTTGTTCAGCTCATCAAATTTGCAAAATTTTACTGCAATCTTACCGCTTGTTTCCTAGCCGATTTCATTAAAAAAAGGTATAATCGTTCCCCTTTGCAAATTGTGAGATAGATCACATTTCCAAGAATTCGTCAGTAAGTAATATTTTATTACTTGCTTAATTAAGTTCGATGAGTGGTTAATTCCACTTTTAAATAAAGTAATTTCAATGCAACATTTAGATACAAACAAACTGCGTAATATCGCAATTATTGCCCACGTTGACCACGGCAAAACCACTTTAGTTGATAAACTTCTTAAACTTTCAGGCACATTAGATACTTCTCGTGGTGATACTGATGAGCGTGTTATGGACTCTAACGATCTTGAAAAAGAGCGTGGTATTACAATTTTAGCGAAAAATACCGCAATTAACTGGAACGGTTACCGTATCAATATCGTAGATACCCCAGGACACGCTGATTTTGGTGGTGAAGTTGAGCGTGTACTTTCAATGGTTGATTCGGTGTTATTGGTTGTTGATGCCTTTGATGGTCCTATGCCACAAACTCGTTTCGTTACACAGAAAGCCTTTGCTCACGGTTTAAAACCGATTGTGGTTATCAATAAAGTGGATCGTCCTGGTGCTCGCCCTGATTGGGTTGTCGATCAGGTTTTTGATTTGTTTGTGAACTTAGGGGCAACCGATGAGCAGTTAGATTTCCCTATTATTTACGCATCAGCTCTAAATGGCGTTGCAGGCCTAGAACACGAAGATCTTGCACCAAATATGGATCCATTATTTGAAGCGATTATTGAACACGTTTCACCGCCAGATGTGCAATTAGATGCACCATTCCAAATGCAAATCTCACAATTAGATTACAGCAAATACTTAGGTGTTATCGGTATCGGTCGTATTAAACGTGGTACGGTAAAACCGAACCAACCAATCACAGTGATTGATGCTGAAGGTAAAACTCGCAACGGACGTGTTGGTCAAGTGTTAGGGCATTTAGGTTTACAACGCTATGAAGCAACGGAAGCCTATGCTGGTGATATTATTGCTATTACGGGTTTAGGTGAATTAAATATTTCAGATACACTGTGTGATATTAACAATGTGGAAGCGTTACCAGCGTTATCTGTTGATGAACCAACCGTAACAATGTTCTTCTGCGTAAATACATCACCATTCTGTGGACAAGAAGGTAAATTCGTTACTTCTCGTCAGATTTTAGAGCGTTTGAAAAAAGAATTGGTACATAACGTAGCATTGCGTGTAGAAGAAACAGATGATTCTGATATTTTCAGCGTATCTGGTCGTGGTGAGTTACATTTATCTGTGCTTATTGAAAATATGCGTCGTGAAGGCTATGAGTTAGCGGTATCTCGTCCAAAAGTTATTTTCAAAGAAATTGATGGTCGTAAACAAGAGCCGTTTGAGCAAGTAACGATTGATATTGAAGAACAGCACCAAGGTTCAGTAATGGAAGCGTTAGGTATTCGTAAAGGTGAAGTGCGTGATATGGTGCCAGATGGTAAAGGTCGTACTCGTTTAGAATATATTATTCCAAGCCGTGGTTTAATTGGTTTCCGTAATGAATTTATGACGATGACTTCAGGTACAGGTTTACTTTACTCAAGTTTCAGCCACTATGATGATGTCAAAGCGGGTGAAATTGGTCAGCGTATTAACGGTGTATTGATTTCAAACGGTACAGGTAAAGCTCTAGCTTACTCGCTTTATGCTTTACAAGATCGTGGTAAATTAATGATCGATCATGGTGTTGAAATTTACGAAGGTCAAGTTATTGGTATTCATAGTCGTTCAAATGACTTAACTGTAAACCCGTTAGAGGGTAAAAAACTAACGAATATGCGTGCTTCAGGAAAAGATGATGCACTCACTTTAACTACGCCAGTAAAATTCACGCTTGAGCAAGCACTTGAATTTATTGATGATGATGAGTTGGTTGAAGTAACGCCAACTTCGGTGCGTATTCGTAAGAAATTACTAACTGAAGTAGAACGTAAACGTGCAAGCCGTACAACGACAAGCACTAGTACACACTAATTTAACCTTACCTAATCGCAGGTCTTTATTCCCTGCGATTAAAAATTTGTGAATCAAGGGATTGGTGACTTTAGGGTCATAATCCCTTAAATTTTATAAAAATCCCAAAACTTGCTTGACTTTATGCTCTTGTACTAGTTTAATAGTACAAAAAGTTTAAGGGAAGACTATATGGCTGTATCTATTCAACAAATTCAGTTACCTTATTATGCTGATACTACTTCGGTATTTTTTCATCTGTGTGGTGATCGTCCACATACATTACTGCTTGATTCTGCGGAAATTCAGAGTAAGAATAGTTTGAAAAGTTTGCTTTTCGCTCAATCGGCTGTACATATTTTTTGCAATGAAAAAACTGTTACTTTTCAAGCATTAACGGAAAATGGAAAAGCAGTTTTGCCTTTGATTAAGCAAGCCCTTTCTCAATTATCCCCCGCACCTGTTTGCAGGTTTTTAGCAGAATCTGACCGCTTGCAAGCAGAGTTTCCGATTGTTAATGAGAGCTTAGATGAAGATAGTAAGCTGAAAACAACCACTATTTTTGATGGTTTACGTTGTGTCACTAAACTGTTTGAAGATGCTGAGTCGCCAATTTATTTGGGGGGATTGTTTAGCTACGATTTAATTGCTCAATTTATCCCGATGGAAAATATTCATTTAAAAGATGATGGTTTAGTTTGCCCCGACTTCAGTTTCTATCTTGCGGAGCAGTTAGTTTTTATCGATCATCAACAACAGCAAGCTACACTTAATACTTTCTGTTTTGATCCAACACAGGCGGATAAATTAGCTGAACAAGCGGTCGATTTTTCGCAAAAATTAGCAAAAAATGCTGATCAAGCATTAACGTTGGCAATTCAATCTGTACAAAGTGAAGTGTGTGCTGATTTAGAAGATGATGCCTTTAAAGCTATTATCAAACAATTAAAACACCATATTCATATTGGTGATGTGTTCCAAATTGTTCCATCACGCCGTTTTAGCTTGCCTTGTCCAAATACTCTTGCGAGCTATCGCCAACTGAAGATAAATAATCCAAGCCCTTATATGTTCTTTATGCAAGGGGAAGAATTTACCTTATTTGGTGCATCACCTGAAAGTGCGTTGAAATATGATCAGACTAATCGTCAGCTGGAAATTTATCCGATAGCTGGCTCTCGTCCTCGTGGCTTTGATGCTCAAGGGAATATCGATCCTGAATTAGATTCTCGTTTGGAATTAGAGTTACGTTTAGATCAAAAAGAACTAGCAGAGCATTTGATGTTGGTGGATTTAGCACGTAATGATGTTGCTCGAGTATGTGTTTCAGGCTCTCGCCGAGTGGCTGATTTGATGCAGATTGACCGTTATTCACATATTATGCACCTTGTTTCTCGTGTGATTGGTACGCTTCGTCCTGATCTTGATGCCCTGCACGCTTATCAAGCCTGTATGAATATGGGAACACTTACAGGTGCACCGAAAGTCAAAGCAATGCAGTTAATCTATCAATTTGAGCAACAAAAACGCCATAGTTATGGCGGTGCTGTCGGGTATTTAACATCAGACGGTAATTTAGATACCTGTATTGTGATTCGTTCTGCCTTTATTCAAAATGGAATCGCCTATGTACAAGCGGGTTGTGGTGAAGTTTTGGATTCGGATCCACAATTAGAAGCCGATGAAACACGCCATAAAGCAAGAGCAGTACTCAAAGCAATTGCTCAAGTAAACCATTCGTTATAAGGAGCATACAATGGCACATATTCTTTTTGTTGATAATTTTGATTCATTTACTTATAACTTGGTAGATCAATTCCGCCAACTTGGGCATCAGGTAACTATTTTCCGTAATGACTACCCACTTAATACCTTTTTAGAGAAGGCTTGCAATACTGAAGATTGTATTGTCGCACTTTCACCAGGTCCAGGAAATCCTAGAGAAGCAGGGAATCTATTAGCCATTATTCGTGGCTTAGCTGGTAAAGTGCCGTTAATTGGGATCTGTTTAGGGCATCAAGCGATTATTGAAGCCTTAGGGGGTGAGGTTGTCCATACTGGAACGGTATTACACGGTAAAGTTTCTCGTATTGAACACGATAACCAAGCAATGTTTGCTGGTATCAATAATCCTATGCCTGTCGCTCGTTATCACTCTTTAATGGGGGATAAATTACCCGAAGATCTGATTGTTAATGCTCGCTTTGGTGAGATTATTATGGCTATACGTCATCGTAGTGAAAAAATTTGTGGTTTTCAATTTCACCCAGAATCTATTTTAACCGTAGAAGGTTCAAAACTACTTAAACAATCTGTGGAATGGCTGTTATCCAATTAACCTTACAAGCGGTAAGATTTCCCGATTATTTTGCAAATTAACTGAGAGAATTATTATGCAACTTGAACCATTATTAGAGAAATTATTTAATCGTCAGAGTTTATCTCAAGCGGAATCACATTTTTTATTCCTGCAAATTATGCAAGGCACACTGTCTGCCGAACAGCTTGCTGGGGCATTGATTGCCTTAAAATTACGAGGGGAAACGGTAGAAGAGATTGCTGGTGCGGTAACTGCTACTCTAGAAAATGCCCAACCTTTCGCTCGTCCTGACTATCCTTTTGCAGATATTGTTGGTACAGGTGGAGATGGAGCAAATACGATCAATATCTCAACGGCAAGTGCTATTGTGGCGGCGACATTAGGCATTAAAGTTGCAAAACACGGTAGCCGCAGTGTATCAAGTAAATCAGGTGCGAGTGATGTACTTACTGCGTTAGGTATCAACGTAAATATTTCAGCTCAACAAGCTCGTGATGCGTTAGATAAAACCAATCTCTGTTTTTTATTTGCTCCACAATATCATCAAGGCTTTAAATACGCCATTCCTGTGCGACAAGCATTAAAAACCCGTACTTTATTTAATATTCTTGGACCACTAGTAAATCCTGCTCGTCCAAAACATCAGCTATTAGGTGTTTATTCTCCAGAATTATTAACACCTTATGCCGAAACAGTACGCTCTTTGGGTCATCAGCATACCATTGTAGTACACGGTTCAGGGCTTGATGAAGTGGCTATTCACGCCGAAACTTTGGTTGCAGAAGTTGAGAATGGTGAAATCCATTACTTTACACTCACCCCTGAAGATTTTGGTATTCCTCGTTATTCACTTGATGCATTAAAAGGGGGAGAACCTGCAGAAAATGCAGAGAAACTTACCGCTTTACTGCAAGGAAAAGGCGAGCAAGCTCATATTGATGCAGTTGCTGTGAATGTTGCAATGCTAATGCGATTATTTGGAGAGAGAGATCTCAAAGCAAATGTTGCCAAAGTAAAAGCCTTGCTTGCAACGGATAAAGCCTATCAAACCTTACAGGCTTTGACATCTTATTCATAAGCTATTAGCGACATTTTGATCTTCACTTGGCTTTGCTATACACTTACGCAATGATATTAAACTGCTAGAGAAATTTGATTTGAAGAATATTGCTATTCGGCTTGTTTTAGGGATTGCGTTGTTATTATGGGCTTGGGATATGACATTTCCTTGGCAAAAGGCGATGCAAGCAGAACAAAATCGCTATACACAAATTCAGCATAGTAAGACCCTGAGAGTGGGTATGATTAACCACCCACTCTCTTATTTTGTTGGTGCAAATGGACAAGAAGGAATTGAATTTGATTTAGCCAATGCCTTTGCTAATTATTTGAAAGTCAAACTACATATTGAGCCTTATACTAATAGTGAGATGCTATTCCAAGCCTTGAAAAAAGGTGAAATTGATATTGCGGCAGCAGGCTTACTCTTTAATTTAGATAATATAAAAGAATTTCAGATTGGAGCATCTTACTACTCAGCATCTTGGCAAGTGGTATATCAAAAAGGAACTCAACGTCCTTATAAAATTGAAGATATTAAAGGTGAATTAGTTATTCCTGCTGGCTCAGCTGTACTCCCTATTCTTCAACAACTCAAAGAAAATAATCCTCAGTTACACTGGATAATTAACGACCAATTTACCCAAGAAGAGCTTTTATTACAAGTTGCAGAAGGGAAAATTCCTTATACCATTGCTACTTCAGTTGATGTTTCAGCCGCTCAGCATATTAAGCCTAATCTTGCTGTTGGTTTTGATTTAACTGATGAATCCCCTGTCGTTTGGTATTTACAAAATAATGCGTATAGTGAGTTACAAGCGGCATTGTTAGAATTTATGCACCAAGCCAATGAAACTGGCGTAATTGCTCGTATTGAAGAGAAATATTTTAATCATTTATTCCGTTTTGATTACGTTGATTCACAAAGTTATTTAAAAGCTATTGAGAATATTCTCCCAAAATATCAGCATTTATTTGAAAAGTATCGTGGTGATTTAGAATGGCAAATGCTGGCTGCTATTGCTTATCAGGAATCCCATTGGGATCCGAATGCAACTTCTCCCACAGGCGTGCGTGGTATAATGATGCTGACTCGAGATACTGCGGATAGAATGAATATTAAAGATCGAACTAACCCAGAGCAAAGTATCAAAGCAGGCTCGGAATATTTGCACTTGTTAATGGATCAACTTCCGAATACGATTGCGAAAGAAGACAAAATTTGGTTTGGACTTGCTGCTTATAATATGGGGCTAGGACACCTTATTGATGTCAGACGTTTAACTAAGCAACTCGGTGGTGATCCTGATAATTGGTTAGATGTAAAAAAGAATTTACCATTACTTGCTGAAAAACGTTATTACAGTGATCTAAAATATGGCTATGCTCGTGGTTTTGAGGCGTTTAATTATGTTGAGAATATTCGTCGTTATTACCACAGTATAATCAATTACCAACGTATAAAAGAACAATCTCTCGAAAATAAAAAGCAAGGAACCCAAACTGTAGATCAGGATATAACGATAAAAGATGTAGAACAATCAATAGAACAATCACAAGATTCTAAGGAGAAATAAATGTTTAGAAAACGAAAACTAAAACGTAAGATCAAGCGATTACATAGCAATAAATCTCGTCGTATTTTACAAATTTACCGTTTAAAACGCCGAATTTCAGCAAGACATCGTGTTGGTTTTATGATGTTTCAG